>CAYGKL010000037.1:0-1287 GCA_964350505.1 uncultured Roseivirgaceae bacterium
GCGTTGGTGCTTTCGTTCGCTCATACCATTGGTGAATTTGGAGTAGTTTTAATGATTGGCGGAAATATACCTGGAGTAACCAAGGTGGCCTCTATTGCTATTTATGATGAAGTGGAATCGCTCAATTATGCAGCTGCTCACGAATATTCAATAATACTTTTACTCCTCACCTTCAGCATTTTACTTGCCGTTTACAGTCTCAATAAAAAGTTCACTTTAACTGGAAAACATGCTTGAGTTGGACATTCAAAAAAAGCTCACCTCCAGTGAAGGTATTTTACTGCTAGATATTGATCTGAAATGTCAGCAAGGTGAATTTCTAGTGATCTCAGGCAAATCTGGGGCAGGTAAAACTTCCATTTTAAGAATGATTGCAGGCTTGATGGCTCCCGATGCTGGAAATATTGCATTTAATGGGAAGCAGTGGTTCGGTGATAAGGTCAATATTAAGCCTCAGCAAAGAGAGTTAGGTTTGGTCTTTCAGCAATATGCTCTATTCCTCAACATGACGGTGGAGGATAACCTGAAATATGCCCTAAAAAAAGGTCAGTCAGCTACCCTAGTGTCGGAATTACTTGAGCTTATGGAGCTTTCTGGGCTTAGGTACGAAAAGCCAGCAAAGTTATCAGGTGGTCAACAACAGCGAGTTGCTTTGGCCCGTGCACTGGTACAAAAACCACAACTCCTTTTGCTCGATGAGCCCCTTTCTGCACTCGATAGAATCATTCGACTCAAATTGCAAGACTATCTTAAGCAAGTGCATCGTGACTTCAACCTAACAACTATTATGGTAACGCACGATCCTGCCGAATCCATAAGATTAGCAGATAGAATCATAGAAATAGAGGACGGTAAAATTGTAAAAGATGGCAAACCTTCCGAGGTATTCGGCAATAAAAACCTGAGTGGTAAATTTCAGTTCACCGGAACCATTCTTGAACTGATTCCTGAAGATATTCTTACCATTGCCGCTGTTCTTGTGGGTAATCAAATCATTAAAGTTGTGGTAAGCCATGAGGAACAAAAAAGCCTTCAAATTGGCGATGAGGTCATCGTTGCTTCAAAGGCTTTTAACCCAATAATTAAGAAGATTTAGTTTAGAAATCCTTACCTCCGGTATTTATTCCACATTCAGGAGTAATTACTACATGATTATATTGTTCAGGTGCATTGGCTAAAAGCGCCAAACAAACTGCACAATCTGATTCTACTCTTTCATTTACAATCTTGACATAAAACGTTTCACCCGCCTGTGGATAATTCGGATCGCAAGCATCCAGAAAAGTG
>CAYGKL010000037.1:1387-16205 GCA_964350505.1 uncultured Roseivirgaceae bacterium
CTGTATGCAGCCACCTTCATTTTTATTATCACATGAACTAAAAGCGGTTATGGCTGAAATTGAGAGTAGTATAAAAATCTTTTTCATTTTTAATCCTTTGTGACTATTGACCACCTCGTGCTCGATTAGGTTGGAATTTGAATTCAAAATAAGTTTATTCATTTCATGATGATGAAAGCCCTACTCTGTCACTCTTTTGGTTCACCCGAAAACCTTGAACTTGGTGAGGTTGAAATCCCTCAAATCAAAGCAAACCAAGTATTAATTCAGGTAAAGGCCTGCGGAGTCAATTTCCCTGATAGTCTAATCATTCAAGATAAATATCAATTCAAGCCTGAATTGCCATTTTCGCCAGGTGGTGAGGTCTCTGGTATTGCTTCTGAAGTTGGCTCAGAAGTTAAACACATTAAGAAAGGCGATCATGTTTTTGCACTGACTGGTTGGGGTGGATTTGCTGAATATGTAGCTGCAGATGCTCATAAATGTTTACCCATGCCACAAGGAATGGATTTTGTGACTGGGGCCACTACAATGTATACTTGTGGCACTTCACTCCATGCTTTAAAGCAACGAGCCAATTTACAGGCTGGTGAAAAACTTCTAGTATTAGGTGCTGCCGGTGGAGTCGGCTTGGCCGCGGTGCAAATTGGAAAGCTCATGGGTGCTCATGTAGTGGCTGCAGCCAGTACCGATGAAAAACTAGCCATCTGCAAAGCTTCAGGGGCTGATGAAGTCATTAATTACGCTTCTCAGGATTTAAAAGAAACCGCCAAAGCTATGACTTATGGCAAAGGCTTTGATGTAATCTATGATCCTGTGGGAAACCAATACGCAGAGCCAGCAGTACGTTCCTTGGCGTGGCAAGGCCGGTACCTTGTGGTAGGATTTGCAGCAGGAAAACCTTCCGCTATTCCTATGAATCTGCCTTTGTTGAAAGGAGCATCAATTGTTGGGGTATTCTGGGGAGCTTTTGCTCAAAAACAGCCTAAGGATAGTATGGCCAATTTTCAGCAAATCTTAGGCTGGATTAAATCTGGTGATCTAAAACAGCACATCCATCACCAATACCCATTGGAAGAAGGAGGACAAGCCATTCGGGATTTGATGGACAGAAAAGTAGTGGGTAAGAATGTGATAACTCTATAGCATGATGATCTTTTAATTCGAATCAATTATTCAATTGATCTTTTCAAGAAATAGCTAAATTGAAATTATGTAGTTGAATGGTTCAGCGAAAAGACTCTCATACTACAATAGTGACACACCAACCTTAGTTTGAGATATGAAAAAGCATTTAAAAACAGTCTTTCTAATTTTCGGAATATTCGCCATTCTATACTCTCTCAATAACGATTATAGTTACGCTTATACACTATTAAGTGCGCTCTTATGTGGTATTTTAATACCAAACTTCTTAATCATCAAACGGAACCTTAAACTATCAACTCCATTTTTCAAATATCGATTTTATTGGATTTACCCAATGATTCTTTTCTTTAGTCTTTCACTTTTTGTCACATTTAAATTGCTCTTAACGGATGAAGGTGCAATTGACCTAATCCTCTTTTTAATATTGTTAACTACAAGCCTAATAATAGGCCTTATTTGGGGTGTTAAAGAGAGAACTAAATTAAAAGATCAGTTGGTTAGAAGTGAATATGTGGAATATGTGGATTTGATGAATGAAGAATTTGATAGAGAAAAAGAAGGTGTACTTAGTTTAGAGCCCAACCTAGAATTGTCATTTGTAGAAAAGGGTAAAGAACTTTTTAGATTTAAAAAATCCGAAATTCATAATGTCACTATTAATTTAGAATACAGACTATTTCCTACGCATCTTACCATTGAGTTGAAGAATGGCACCCGTTATTTATTAGACTCTGAATACCCTTTTGTTTGGAAACGTGAGTTAACGAAATTGTAAACCTTTAATACAAGAAATGGATAAAACGGTCAAAGTGGGTAATCAATTATGAAGTGTCAAACTCACCACCTTTTGCTAATTTGTATGGGTTTAAAAAAAAAATTGAAATGGCTTTAATCACTATAAGAAAATCGCATAATCAAACGGACTTAATGCCCTTGAAAGGGCGTCTTGAATCTGAGGGAATACCGTGCTTTTTAAAAAATGAGTACACGACTCAAATCATGAATCACATGGTCAATTTCATGGTTGAACTTCAAGTTTTAGATGAAGATTTAGAAAAGGCTCAGGCTCTGATAAATGAAATTTATAAAGAGGATTAGAATCAATTCTCACAAAACACACCTTTGGCAAAGTAGATCTGCTTTTGGTAATATTTCATAAATCCTTGCTTTACCAGTTCATGATCAGCGAAGGCCTCTTCGAAACCTTCCTCTTGATCTGACTTGTAGATAATGACTTGTCCTTTATTAGAGTTAAGATTAATCGCTCCAATAATTTGAGCTTTATCTTGCATTCCCTGCCGAATATCTCCCAATACATTTTCTGTAAAACGGTTGGTCTTCACTGAAGCTAGATCTTCATCTGTTTTATTGGGCATATATCTTACAAAAAAGTAAGAGGTCATTTCAACTTCCGCTTCATCCTTATCCCAAAGTGTACAAATCCGACCTTCCATTAAATCGAAGGGGTAAACTTCTAGTCTATACCTTCCAGCAGCAATTGCAGGATCAGAATCTAATAAGGCTTGTGTTTCTTCCAAATTTGTGTCGAAAAGAAAGATTCCTCCCCCTGTATAGAAAGGACCCGCAGCAATCATTTTTCGCTCTTTAATCAAACGACCAATATTTGCCATATGGCCAGCTTGAAGGCTATCAACTTGAGCTTTTGGCAACTCTGCTCGCTCTGGATTAGTATTCAGAAAAACAAAAGTGTAGCGGCCTTCTCCGTATTGAGCTTTAGATTGAAATGTGAGTCCAAACAAGAAAGCAATCAACAACAATGTATATTTCATAGGAAACAATTTAAGGGAGATGAAATTAGCAATTAGTTGCGGCTTATGAGCTAAGTGAATCGCTAAAATCAAAACCTAACTAGCCACTTAAAATCGGCTACTTCCCTTCAAACTCCCCTGCTTTTAGTTTTGCGAAGTAGATTTTTGCTGCTCCCCACGCCTTAGGTGCAAGGATAACAGCAGAAATCATAGTTGGTATGGCCATGAGAGCAAAGCTTCCATCAATAAGGTTTACAACAAAACCAAGCGAAGTAACAGCTCCTGCTATGATTGTTCCTATATAGATGTAATTATAAAGATTGCCTTTTTTCACGCCAAACATAAATGACATACACTTTACGCCATAGTAAGAGTATGATAGCAAGGAACTTACCGCGAAAACAAGAATGCACAAACCTAGCAAATAGCCCCCAGCACCTGGAATAGCCGTATTGAATGCTTCCAATGTCAGCGTTACACCCAATAAACCAGTATCTTGGGCACCCAAGTAGGTTTCGTGAACGCCAGTCCCCAATATGACAAGGGCTGTTAAGGTACAAACCAAAAGCGTATCGATTGCTGGACCGAGCATAGCTACAAGTCCTTCTCTAACCGGCTCATCTGTTTTAGAATCTCCATGAACCAAAGGTGCAGTACCGATACCCGCTTCATTGGAAAATGCAGCTCGTTTAGCACCAATAATGATTACAGCACCAAGGCCACCACCTAAGACTGCACTGCCGGTAAATGCTTCACTTAAGATCTCAGCGAATATGCTAGGAATTTGACCTACATTTTGGAGCAAAATATAAACCACAAGAATGAAATAAAGCACTACCATGGAAGGTACTAAACGCGCGGCTACTTTGGCAATTTTCTTAATACCACCAAAAATAACTGTCGAGACTAGAATCGTTAAGATGATACCAATTATGGATGATGCGTATGAAATATCAGCGCCAAAGAGTTGAAATGAATCTGTAGGGTCATAACCTAAGCTAGGCCCCAAAACGACATTAAGGGCTGCAGTCAATTGGTTGGCTTGAAAAATAGGTAGCGCACCGATTAAAGCGAAAATACAGAAGAACACGGCAAGTGGTTTCCATTTCTGACCCAAGCCTTCAGTAATCACATACATTGGCCCGCCTCTTACTTCTCCTTCAGAATCTTTACCTCTGAACATCACTGCCAATGTACAAGTGAAGAATTTGGTGGCGATACCGAAGAAAGCCGAAACCCACATCCAGAAGATAGCGCCAGGTCCACCCATAGTGATAGCCACAGCCACACCAGAGATGTTACCCATACCTACGGTGGCAGCTAAAGCTGTTGAAAGCGCCTCATAATGACTTATTTGGCCTTCTTTATCTTCTTCATGATATTTCCCTGCAAGTACGAGAATGGCATGTTTAAAATAGAGGAATGGCATAAAGCGGCTGTACACCATAAAGAATAAACCTCCCCCCATTACGAGTATCAATAAGGGTATTCCCCAAATCCATCCAGCAAAACTGGCAATAGCATCTTCTATAAAACTCACAGCTTAATTTTTTAACCGAAACGCTATAATAGCTGATAAGCTTACAAACACCAACAACTATTCCTTCAATTAATGGAAGTGATGCGCTTATTTACAACAACCCTTGACTCATCGCCATTAGGTTGATGACTCTGTACAAAGCCCTCGCTCCTACATTAGCATCCCATTCGTCATCTGCCGGAGAAACCTCATTCAGATCTGCCCCGACAATTTTCTTTCCTGATTGAACTGCCTTTTTGATCAGAAACATGACTTGCTCGAACTCAAAGCCTCCAGGAACTGGTGTCCCTGTATTCGGACAAAGCTTGGGGTCTAAACCGTCAATATCGAATGAGAGATAGATGCTCTCTGGCAATTCATTCACAATCTCATCGCAAATGGCTTCCCAACTCTTTCCTGCATATTGACTTTCCTTGATTGTTTGATCGTAGAAGCTTACCACTCGCCCTTTAGAATCTTTTACATAATCTGCTTCTTGCTCGCAATAATCTCGAATGCCCACTTGAACGAGTTTTCCGACATGTTCATCTTTCATGGCATTGTACATAATGCTGGCATGAGAATATTCGAAGCCTTCGTAAGCAATTCTTAAATCAGCATGTGCATCGATCTGAAGGATTCCAAGGCCTGGATTTACCTTAGCACATGCTCTAATATGCCCTAAAGGCGTACTGTGATCGCCCCCTAACAAGACGGTCAGTTTACCTTGCTCTTGCCAATAGGTACATTCTTGCTGCACATACTCCATTAACTGGGCGCATTCCTTGTTCACCTTAACTAGAATGGCCTCCATTTCTTCCCGAAAATCAGGATCAGAGCCGTCTTCTAGCCATGCAATATATTGTTCCGATTTGATACGCAACTCCTTGCCTTTTGAATACCAAACTTCAGGTATTTCGGCCATAGCAACCCCTAATTGCCATGCATTGGTCACATCAGGCTGCTCATAGTCGAGCTGAGAAGAGGCATCAAGGATTGCCTGGGGTCCATCGGAAGTGCCAGCACCATAAGAAACCGTTACATCCCAAGGCACTGGAATTACAATGATTTTGGCATCGTCAGTAGAGTAAGGTAAACCGAAAAGGGTTCCTTTAATACCTACATTATTAGGGTTGAAATTTTCAGTGCTCATACTAACCAATCATGTCTTTGACAAAGTTAGGTAAAGCAAAAGCAGCTGAATGAAGGTCTGCGTTATAATATTTGAGTTTGGCAGTTTTTACAAATGCCTCTATTTCCCCCATAGATTTTTGACTCAACGGAGTTGCTGAACCCTTAGAACTATATGAGAAAGACCACATACCTGTTGGATATGTAGGAATATATGCCAAGTAACAATGCACCTTATCTTGACCGAATATGCCTCTGTAAGTCTGATAAATCTCTTTAAATACCTTGCTATTAAACCTTGGTGATTCACTTTGGGTAATCATAATGCCATCAGCAGAAAGGATTCTATATACCTCCTTGTAGAAGTCAACAGTGAAAAGCCCTTCCGCAGGACCTACAGGGTCAGTTGAATCTACAATCACTAGGTCGAAGCTACCATCAGCTGCAGCATTTACATATTTGATGCCATCGTCTACAATTAGATTCAGCTTTGGATGATCCAAGGCTTCTGCAATGGTGGGAAGATGTAGCTTACTGGCTTCAATTACTTTATCGTCAATTTCAACCATAACGACCTCTTCAAGTCCTTCGTGCTTTAGCACTTCTCTGGCTGTACCTCCATCACCACCTCCAATAATCAAAACTCGTTTTGGATTAGGATGAGTTAATAAAGGCACATGGCTAATCATTTCATGGTAAACATATTCGTCCACTTCGGTGGTCATCACCATGCCATCTAGTGTTAGCATGTTACCATAAGCTTGTGTATTATATACTTCAACTCTTTGATAATCAGACTGAACGTCATAAAGTTTACCGTCATGCTTTAATGAGAGGGCTATTTTATCATCTCGCTCGGTAAACCAAACATCACGGGTTTTAATTGGACTTCCATCTTCGGAGCTTTTTTCATCTCGCATAGACTTTACATCGAAGTTCTTCTTTGAAAGTAGAGCCATTTCACCCCTGCTTAATTCAACAGCTGATCCATGGCCAGCTTTGAATGCTTCTTTCAACATTTGATAAGAAACCCAAGGGTTAACTGTATCACCACAAGTAAACAGGTCTACTGAAGCATACCCATATTCTGGCCATGTGTGAATGGCCAAGTGACTTTCCTGAATTACAACTACACCAGAAACCCCATAAGGTGAAAAATGATGAAATGTTGAGTTAATGATGGTTGCCCCTGCTTCTTCCGCAGCTTTCTCCATACTTTTCTCAATGTGCACTACATCGTTCATTAATTCTGGTGAACAGTTATAGTACTCTACAATGATATGTCTTCCTAATGATGCCATTCGCCAAAAATAAGACCTTCATTCTTTTAGAATGAAATGTTTTCGAATAATATTCTTTACGAATGTCCGAGCTTACCTGGATAATAGTAATCTTTCTCGAGCGCTGAATTCTCAGAAAGATGCGTCCATGACTCAAATTCGCAGGTTAACCAGGTACAGGTAGAGGGAACATAGCTCTCAAAATTACGGGTCAAATAATTATATAAATCTGCTATGCCCGGGTTATGAGCAACAATGGCTATGTTTTCAAAATTATCATCCAATCGGTTAATGAATGCCTTCATCAGGTTTCCAGTAGCCTCATATAGCTCTTCAGCATCCATTAATCTTGGTTTGGTTGAAAGGGCATCACAGATAAGTTGACTGGTTTCTAAAGTACGTGCTGACGGACTATGATAAATAGCATCTAGTTCGAATGGGAGTTTTTTAATATATGACCCAAGTATGATCCCTTGGTTCCGTCCATTTTTTGTCAAAACCCTATCAAAATCTCTTTGTCTCTCACTCGGAAACTCTGCCTCAGCATGACGTATCAATAATAAATTTCTAACCATTCCAATAGTTCTTAAGTTATGTGTCCATCAACGTAAAAAGTACCGAATCGATACATTCAAATTAAGGTGAAAATATAATTCACTTGTTTTTTTGAAAGTTTTATGCCCATCTTTGAAACACTCAGTATTAAAAACTAAGCTCTATAATGTCGAAAAATCTTGTCATAGTCGAGTCACCGGCCAAAGCAAAAACAATTGAAGGTTATCTTGGAAAAGACTTTAAAGTAGTCTCCAGTTATGGCCATGTTCGAGACTTGCCTAAAGGTGATAAAGCGATTGATATAGAGAACGGTTTTAAGCCTACCTATGAGGTAACCGCTGATAAGAAAGAGGTTATCAGAAACCTTAAGAAGCTTGTCAAGGAAGCTCAGATGATCTATTTAGCAAGTGATGATGACCGCGAAGGAGAAGCTATTAGCTGGCATTTAAAGGAGGCACTAAAACTTAAAGATGAGTCTACTAAAAGGATAGTATTTAGAGAGATTACCAAAGGCGCTATTCAAAAAGCGATGGAAAATCCTCGAGCCATAGATGAGGATTTAGTACACGCACAACAAGCCAGAAGAATTCTCGACAGGTTAGTTGGTTATGAGCTATCACCTGTGCTATGGAAAAAGATTAAAAGAGGACTTTCTGCTGGTCGGGTTCAATCTGTAGCTGTGAGACTTGTGGTTGAACGTGAGCGAGAAATCGATCATTTTGATGTCAATTCATTCTTCAAGGTATCTGCCTTTTTCGATATTGAAGGAAAGGAATTAAAAGCCGAATTACCCAAGCGCTTCAACTCTGAAGAGGAAGCGAATGCCTTTCTAGAGTCATGCAAAGGTGCTAAATACACGATTGAATCGTTGGATAAAAAACCAGCCAAGAGATCTCCTGCCCCACCATTCACTACTTCAACTTTGCAGCAAGAAGCCAGTAGGAAGCTAAGTTTTTCTGTTTCTCAAACCATGACTTTAGCGCAAAGGCTCTATGAAGCAGGAAAGATTTCCTACATGAGAACAGACTCATTAAATCTCTCAGATGAAGCCATGACAGGCGCTTTGAATGAAATTAAGAGTTCTTATGGAGCTGAGTATTCAAAGAGTCGGAAATTCAAAACGAAGTCTAAGTCGGCTCAAGAAGCTCACGAAGCTATTAGACCGACCAACTTCGCTTCAAAATCGGCTGGGAAGGATTATAATGAGCAAAGACTTTATGAGCTTATTTGGAAAAGGGCAATTGCCTCTCAAATGGCTGAGGCTGAATTAGAAAGAACAACTGTGAATATTAGTGTTTCATCTAATAACGAAACCTTAGTGGCACATGGCGAAGTCATTAAGTTTGAAGGCTTTTTAAAGGTTTATATCGAGTCGACAGATGACGATGAGAATAACGAAGAGGCCAAAGGCATGCTCCCCCCTATTAAAGTGGGTCAGCAGCTTATTCTTGACTTAATGAAAGCGAGACAAGGTTTCACCAGACCTCCAGCTAGATATGCTGAAGCCAGTCTTGTGAAAAAATTAGAAGAATTAGGCATCGGACGTCCTTCTACCTATGCACCAACCATTTCAACCATTCAAAAGAGAGAATATGTGGTAAAGGAAAATCGTGAGGGTGTTGAAAGAAATTACAAAGAGTTGATCTTAAAGAACGATCAACTCAAGACCAATCAACTTACTGAAAACACTGGTGCAGAAAAGTCTAAACTGTTTCCTACCAACATTGCCATGGTAGTGAACGACTTCTTAGTTGAGCACTTCCCTAATGTGATTGACTTCTCCTTTACTGCAAAGGTTGAAGAGGAATTCGACCAAATTTCTGACGGTGTTCTTTTGTGGGACAGCATGATCAAGAATTTCTATGGCAGCTTCCATCAGAAAGTAACGGATACAGAGCAAATTGATAGACGAGATGTTGGTTCTAGTAGAGAAATTGGCATAGATCCAGCTAGTGGAAAAATGGTGATTGCACGATTAGGAAAATTTGGTCCACTCGTTCAAATTGGTGAGACAGACCCAGACAACGAAGAAATTAAACCTCAATTTGCCAGCCTTAAAAAAGGCCAGTTCATTGAAAATATTACGCTTGAAGAAGCACTAGAGCTATTCCAACTCCCAAGAGAAGTTGGTGAATACAAAGGGAAAGAAGTTGTGGCTGCCATTGGTCGTTTTGGGCCATATATTAGATATGATGAGAAGTTCGTCTCCCTTCCAAAAGGTGCAGATCCACTGAGTATAAAATTAGATGAGTGTATCGAATTGATTCGCCAGAAGGAAGAGGCTGATGCACCAATTTATGTATATGATGACAAGCCAGTTCAAAAAGGTAAAGGTAGATTTGGACCATTCATTAAATGGAATGATATGTTCATTAACGTGAACAAAAAATATGATTGGGATAATCTTTCTGATGATGACATTATTGAATTGATTGAGGACAAACTCCAGAAAGAGAAAGATAAGGTAATCCACAACTGGGAAGATGCTGGAATAAGAGTTGAAAAGGCCCGTTGGGGCAGGCACAATGTACTGAAAGGCAAAGTTAAAGTTGAGCTTGCCAAAACAGTGAATGTGGAAAAAATGACTCTAGAGGAAGCACAAAGTCTAATTGAAAAAAATACGCCTGCCAAGAAAAGTAAGGCAGCAGCCAAGAAATAGACTAGCCTCCAGATAAGGCTTGCATAATGTAGACCTCATCATTTTCAGATAAAGCATCTTGCAGTTGGATTCGATCATTGATGAGTTGATCCCCGATGAAAATATTCACATGCTTTCTAAGGTGGCCGTTTTCGTCTACTAAATAGTCGGTTAGACCAGCATAATTTTGTTCTACCATATCCAGCGCTTCTTTCACATTGCAGCAATCAACTTGGATTGGCAGCAGCTCAGGAAAAAAGCGCTTAAGGTTTGATGTGAATTTAATCGTGGGCATAACTAGTCTTACGGTCTTATAGGTTCACAGTTTTATCAGATCCACTGTTGATCATTATGTGTTCTTTCGTGCTGCACTGCTCCAGTGTGTTGCGTAACTGCGGGCTCAAAAAGCATTACCCAAACCTCTTCATCGTTCAGGGTATATGGGTTATGCTCCACACCTTTCGGTACAATAATCATTTCACCTTCTTTAGCTATCTCCGTCTTGTCTCTGAACTCCATGTACAGCGTTCCTTTCTGAATGTAGAAAAGTTCGTCTTCATTTTTATGACTATGCCACACAAATGAGCCTTTCAGCTTTGCTAGTTTAACTAATTGGCCATTGAGTTCACCCACTATGTTTGGCTTCCAATATTCTTTGATTAAATCAAATTTGGCTTTTAAGTTCACCACGTTCATGATGCATTTTACGATTTTTCTTTTTGAATCTCATTTAACTGAAAGTGTCTTCACTTTTCTATTTATCCTTTAGCTAATTTCTCGCATCAATCTTCTTTAAAATTGCATTTTTCGAGCATGTTGAGATTAGAGTCAAACTGGTTTTGAAAAGTAACATAAATGGACTTATAATTGCGAGTGATGGATACCAACTCACCCAAGGAAAAGTTCATTAATGTTCGCAAGATGATTGCCGAAAGAAACCCAAAACTACTCAAATGGTTGCCAGGTTTCGTCATTCGCTACATCGAACGGATCATCCACCAAGATGACATCAATGAGTTTATGCTCAGGCATGAAAACGCAGGTGCCTATGAATTTTGCACCGCAGTAATGAACGAGTTTGAAATGGAGCTCAACCTGATTGGTAAAGAAAATGTATTGCAGCCCCCTCAAAGCTGCATTTTTGTGGGTAACCATCCTTTAGGCGGCTTCGATGCTGTAGCTATTGTCTCATCGCTTAATGATGTTCGGCCAGATATTAAATTCATCGTCAACGATTTTCTTTTAAGCCTGAAGAACATGCAAGGCCGATTCATTGGGGTGAATAAATTGGGACGCAATGCAGTCAAGTCGCTTCAAGATGTTGAGAAGCAATTTGCTGACCCCTCTCCGACCTTCATCTTTCCGGCAGGCTTGGTGAGCCGAAGGCAAAACGGGGTGATTCGAGATTTGGAATGGAGAAAAACCTTTGTATCCAAAGCTAAAAAGTATAAAAAGCCCGTGATTCCAGTCTATATTGAAGGAAGTTTAACCAACAGGTTTTATCGACTTGCCAATATTCGGAAAGCCTTGGGCATAAAGTTTAATATCGAGATGTTCTTTTTGGTTGATGAACTATATAAAAAGAAAGCAGCCAAAATGGATATCGTTATTGGTGAACCTATAAGTCCTGAAACATTCGATAGCAGCAAGTCTGAAAAAGAGTGGGCAGAATGGACAAAGGAAAAGATTTACCAGTTAAAGCAGTCTTAATAGACCCGTATGAAGCAAAGTAAAGTAGAGAAAACCATTATACCTCCTGTAGAGCGTGAGTTGATTGAGGATGAATTGAACCATGATCGATTCATTCAAAATACACACAAAGGTAACAATGAGATTTACATCGTAAATCACCATAATTCGCCTCATACTATGCGTGAAATCGGAAGGCTAAGAGAACTCTCCTTCAGGTCAGCTGGGGGTGGAACTGGACACGAGATCGATATTGATGGGTACGACACTACTGAACGTTGTTATCAGCAATTGATCGTCTACAACCGAGAAGATAAAGAGATTATTGGAGGCTATAGATACATTACTGGTGACAAAGCTCAAAATCCTCAAACCGGAGATTTTGAAATGTCTACTGCTCATTATTTCGATTTTTCTGAAAAGATGAAAAAAGAGTACTTGCCCTACTCCATCGAACTCGGAAGGTCTTGGGTGCAACCAGAATATCAGCCCTCTGTTAACCCAAGAAAGGGTGTGTTTGCTTTGGCAAATATTTGGGACGGTCTCGGTGCACTAATCACAAAATATAAAGACCATAAATACTTCTTTGGTAAGGTTACGATGTACACTTCTTACAACACAGAAGCAAGAGACCTATTATTGTCTTTTATGGCATATTACTTTCCTGACAAAGAGCAGTTATGTTGGCCGAAGTCAGATCTTTTTTCGGGCTTTGATGATTCACTTTTTAAAGAATATTTTGCAGAGAACCCTCCATTCAGTGAAGGTTTTAAAATTCTTCATAAGTCATTGAAAGACAGAGGTGAATGGATTCCACCTTTAATCAATATCTACATGAATTTATCTTCCACCATGATGACTTTTGGAACAGCCTTCAATCCAGATTTCGGAGGTGTTGAAGAGACGGGCTTACTAGTGACAATTGCTGATATTCATGAAGACGTAAAGGAACGCCATATCACAGGCTACAAGCGACCAGAATAACTAGGTCAAGGCCCAGATTAAAAACTTCGGGAAAGCTTCAGACCATGTGTTGAAATTGTGCTCACCACCTTCAATTTCAAGGTAGCTAATATCTTCATCGGTATACCCCTTCTTCTTAAGAGAAGAGATTAAGTCTAAAGTATCGTCTATTGAATCAATGATGCCGTTCTTATTACGGTCAGATGTTTCATCTTTTGTACCGGCTTCAAACCAAAACTTCAAACCCTCAACATGTCTGCCTTTGTCAATTAACTGGTGCATAATTCGGTCAGAATCATGGTAGCCCTGACTTAGTCCTTTCATTCTCCACCAAAAGGACCCAGAAAATACTCCAACCTTTGAGAAATCATCAGGGTTTTTCCATAATAAATCAATGGCTGAAAGTCCACCTAACGAAAACCCTGAAACAATAGAATTATGCTGTTGTGTAAACAAGCTGTAGTGCAGTCTGAGATAAGGCAGCAGCTTATGAATAATAAAATCGGAATATGTCTTAGCCTTCCAACCTCTGTTCTTATAATCTGGATGACCAGCTGTGCCATATTCATTCATTCGGTCACCTGCATGCACAGCAACCACTACGAATTTCTCACCTTTTTCATAAAAGGCTGTTAATGTATCAATCAGCTTCAATTGTTCAGCATCTTGACCGTCATTCATTAAAATGCATTTGTACAGGATAGTGTCTGGTCTAAATGGAAAAGGCAAATAGATATCCACTTTCACCTTTCGCTTCAATCTAGGCGACCTGACTAACAAACTATGCAAAGCGAGCCTGGTGTTAACTTGAGCGACCTGTTTACTTTTTATAAAGGGTTTATGAAGTCTAAAGCTGAAGGGATTTAAAGACATGCCGCAAAAGTAGTTTTTCTTTTGCTAACAAGTAAAAGTCACTTTCTATTTTCACGCAAGCCTATTGCAAACGTTGTCATAAAAATACCTGAAATCTGCCCACCGAAAATTATGATGATCAAAGACTTATTGGTAGTTTTAGATAGGTCAGCCTTAACTAATTAACTTTTGATTGAGTGAAAGAAGAATATAAAAAGTGGTACTCTCCTACTTTAAGCAGGGAAATTGAGATGATGGTTTATGGGCACGCGGGTTACCCTGTTATAGTATTTCCTACAACCATGGGTAGGTATTATGAAAGCAAAGACTTCAAACTAATTGAATCTGCCGCTTGGTACTTGAATGAAGGACTTATACAAATATACTGCCCTGACAGCATAGATCGAGATAGTTGGTACAACAAGTCGATCCACCCTGCAGACCGTGTGAAGAACCACATTTGGTACGACAAATTTATCAAAGAAGAAATTGTGGATGCCATCCGCCATGAAAAAGGACTTCAAAAGGTTTGTGTAGCAGGAGCTAGTTTTGGAGGTTTCCATGCAGCCAACTTTGCCTTTAAACATCCAGAAGCGGTGAGTCACATGTTCAGCATGAGTGGTGCCTTCGATACAGCCTCTTTTCTTGATGGCTACCATGACGATAATGTTTACTTTAATAATCCGGTTGAATATATGCCGGGTAACAATAATCCAGAATTGTGGAATATGAACATCGTGTTAGGAGTTGGCGAATGGGATATTTGCCTTGATGCTAATAGAAAGATGACCGCAATTCTTGGCGATAAAGGTATCAACCACTGGTACGACCTCAGAAGATGGGCCGAGCATGATTGGCCACTTTGGAGAGAAATGTTTCCACACTATCTATCATTGATTTAACTAAAACCTAATATGAAAAAAATTGGAATTCTATTCGGTCAAGAGAACACTTTCCCTTGGGCATTTATCGAGCGAATCAACGAAAAAAAGATCCCTGGAATTATGGCTGAGCCTGTTTCAGTAGATGTTGTTCAGCAAAATGCACCTTGCGATTACGCTGTTATTATTGATCGAATTTCGCAAGACGTACCGTTCTATCGTGCCTTTCTTAAAAATGCTGCGGCAACCGGCACAGCCGTAATCAACAATCCATTTTGGTGGAGTGCAGATGAGAAATTCTTCAATAATGTGCTCTCTGAACAGATTGGCGTTCCTGTACCTAAAACGGTGATTCTACCATCTCACCAAAGACCAGATGATACTAGCGATAC
>CAYGKL010000037.1:16305-27121 GCA_964350505.1 uncultured Roseivirgaceae bacterium
GGAAAGAACATTCACATTATGCAATATGAACCGAGAAACCCTCACCACTTGCGTTATGTGAAGGATGCTCCTCCAGTTGAAGCCAAATTGCTCAAGAAGGTAGAGCAGTACTGCATCAAATTGAATCAAGCCTTGGGTTACGACTTCAACACTGTTGAATTTGCGATCAGAGATGGTATTCCATATGCCATTGACTTCTGTAACCCAGCACCAGATGCCGACATTAATTCTGTAGGTCAAGATAACTTTGACTGGATTGTTGAAAATGCAGCAAATATGGCTATCGAAAAGGCCAAGGCTCATAAAGATGGCCAGATGAACCTCACTTGGGGAACCTTCATTAAGAACCAAATGGTAGCCAAACCTGCTAGAAAAACGACTGCGAAAGCCGCTTCGTCAAAAACTAAAAAATAAGCCAAACCCAATCTTATGGATTTTACCTTAGGAATTGAAGAAGAGTACATGGTGATAGACCCGGAAACCCGGGAACTTACCTCTCATGAACAACAAATTGTCGAAGCTGCTCATAAGCACTTAGAAGATCAAGTGAAGGCAGAAATGCATCAGGCGGTAGTGGAAGTAGGCACGAATATTTGTAAGGATATCAAGGAGGCTAAAGAACAGATTTTCTATTTAAGAAAAACCATTTGCGAGATAGCTGGTGATTTAGGTTATAAAATTGGAGCAGCTGGCACCCACCCCTTTTCGGCATGGCAAAGACAAATGCTCACTCCTAATCCGCGCTACAACGAGATCATTCAAGAACTGCAAGATACTGCTCGTTCTAACCTGATTTTCGGACTGCACGTGCATGTGGGAATTGAGGATAGAAGTTTGGCATTACACATAGCTAATGCCATACGCTACTTTTTGCCTCATGTTTATGCACTTTCTACCAACTCTCCTTTTTGGGAAGGAAGAGACACAGGTTTCAAATCCTTCCGTTCAAAAATCTTCGATAAATTTCCTAGAACGGGAATTCCACCAGTTTTTGAAAGTATTTCTGAGTATGAGAGCTACATTAACTTGTTGATAAAAACGAGGTGTATCGATAATGCTAAAAAGATTTGGTGGGACATTAGGGTTCACCCTTTCTACCCAACTATTGAAGTTAGGATTTGCGATGTTCCACTGACAGCTCAAGAAACGATTGCTATCGCTGCAATCATTCAAGCCTTGGTAGTGAAGCTCCATAAACTTAGACAACAGAACTTGAGCTTTATTAGCTACAAAAGACCGCTGATTAATGAGAATAAGTGGAGAGCAAGTAGATACGGCATTGAAGGTAAAATGATAGATTTTGGAAAGGAAATGGAAGTTAATACCAGAATTCTAATCCATGAGTTGTTGGAGTTTATAGATGATGTGGTTGACGATCTAGGATCGAGAGAAGAAGTAGAATACACTTATGAAATGCTTGAAAACGGTACTGGTGCTGACAAACAACTGGCACTGTATGCAGAGACAAATGATTTCATCAAAGTGGTAGATTTCATTACTGAACAAACTACCTTTGGAATCCCATAAAATTTTACTGGATAAGGAATGAGTGATCAATTGAGATTAGCGCTGTTGGATATGAATAATGGTGTGCCAAATCAAGGCATGCGTTGTTTGAGGGAGATTGTGAGTCAATATGAAGGCCAATTAACTTGGGAAGAATTTGAGGTACGTCAGAAGGGAGAAATGCCTGATGATAGCTTCGATATCTACATCTCAAGTGGTGGCCCTGGAAGTCCCTTAGAAGGTGGTGAGTGGAAAGATAAATTTTTCAACTTGATAGATACACTTTGGGAAAACAACCTTGACTCATCTAAATCGAAGAAGTATTGCTTTTTTATTTGTCATTCCTTTCAAATGGCCTGCGAACATTTTGAACTAGGCACCTTAGCACCACGCAAATCGACCTCTTTCGGAGTCTATCCTGTTCATAAAACTCCTAAAGGACGAAAAGATGACTTATTATGGCATCTCCCAGATCCTTACTATGTAGTAGATTCAAGAGACTGGCAATTAATTCAACCACGCTTAAAGGTTTTTGCTGAACATGGCGCTACAATTTTGAGCCTAGAGAAGATCAGAACGCATGTAGAGCTGGAAAGAGCTATTATGGCTGTTCGATTTTCAGATGAATTTGTAGGTACTCAATTCCACCCCGAAGCTGATCCTGTTGGAATGAAGGCTCATTTTGAGCTCAATGAAAATAGACAAAAGGTGATTAAAAACTTTGATCTCGAAAAGTATGAGAGCATGATGGATCATTTGGAAGATCCTGAACAGATCACCAAAACTTATAGCCACATACTTCCTCATTTCATCGAATCTTCTATTCAGAAATTAAAATTAGCACAACCCGAAATGGCATAAGAATGATTGAAAAACTGCGGAAACAATTCAACCAAAAGTTTACAGAGAAGCAATATAAAGCCTTTCTGAACGACATTTATTCCCAGTTCAATCATCAGACACCATTTAGAATTGCAGAAACACCTGTATTCATTCCAAAAGCTTTAAAGTCTCAGATTCTTGAAGCTTGCGAACAACTGATTGATGTGATAGTTGCCGAAGATTTCAAGGCTAAGACAGAGGCCAGCTTTCACGAAAACACCTTGCGAGTGCCTAATGAAACGGAGAAGCCTCTTTTCTTACAATTTGACTTTGGTATTTGTAAAGATGAAAACGGAAGTATTCTACCACAATTGATTGAATTACAAGGCTTTCCTTCCCTCTATCATTTTCAGGATCTATTGGCAAGTACCGTTCAGTCTCATTACGACCTACCCTCTGAATTGAGCCCTTACCCAATGGCTCAGACGCGCAGTGATTATCAAGCTATATTGAAAGAGGCTGTCCTTGGAGGGCATTCTCCAGAGCATGTAGTTTTGTTAGAAATAGAACCTGAGCAGCAAGCAACAGCCATCGATTTCTTCTGTGCTAAAAAGGAACTAGGCATAGAGTTACTGTGTGTTTCGAAGATGTTTGAAGAAGGGAACCAACTCTTTTATACTAATTCACTCGGTGAAAAAGTAAAGATAAAACGTATTTATAACAGGGTGATTTACGATGAGTTAGACAGAAGGCCTGATTTAAAGCTTCAATTTGATTTTGCTAAGTCTTATGATGTAGAATGGGCAGGACATCCTAATTGGTTTTATCGTATCAGTAAATTCAGTTTGCCTTTATTTGATAGCCCTTACGTTCCTGATACACATTATCTCGATCAACTGAAGGAGCTTCCCTCCGATCTTGAACACTATGTTTTGAAACCGCTTTATTCTTTTGCCGGAGCTGGCGTGGAACTTCATTTAACAGCTGAGAGGTTAGAACAGGTTGAAAACAAGGTAGACTACATACTTCAAAAGAAGGTGAATTACGCACCAATCATTGAAACACTAGACGTTCCTGCGAAAATGGAAATCCGTATCATGATGATTTGGTTGCCTGATGAATCTCGTCCTAAGATTGTCAATAACCTAGTGCGTCTGAGTAAAGGTGAAATGATTGGCGTGAAGTACAATCATGATAAAACTTGGGTGGGTGGCACTATTGGCTTTTTTGAGAGCTAGAATCTCCATTAAGACGTCATTCTGAACTTGTTTCGGAATCTATTCTAATGATCCAGAACCAATGGAAACCCTGAAACAACTTCAGGGTGACGTTCTTTATTCATGCTTATCTGGCGCAGGGGCACTGGCATGAAACTCCTCTCCGATTCTTTTAGTGTAATTCTCAAGTAGCTCTAGAACCCTTGCTCTTGTGCTTGCAGAAACTATCAGTCCAATGTGCCATTGCTTATTCATTCTCCATACCAATTCAGGATCTGTGAATGATGAGGTGTCTGGATGTTCAAACCTTGAAAGCGACACAACAATTCCACTGTAATTATTCTTTACTTCAGGTAAATCATAAGGAATGTTGCGTAAAACCGCATTCTCTATTTTGGCCCATTCTGCCCATAGATTTATACCTGTACCATATTCTACCATCTCTGCTAAGTTGGCTCCTCCAACTCTGGAGGATGTCTCTAGAAAGAAATATTCGCCCGTTTCGTTAGACTTAATGAATTCAGTATGTGAAGCGCCATGTTGCATACCAAATGCTTGCATCACGGTTTCATTAAGTTTTTGCAATTCAGTATTATCACTGCTTTTTCTTTCAACCGTGTGTGACCTGAAAATGCCACCACCATGCGCAACTTCAAATGGAGTATCTAAATACTGACTCACGCTGGCATAAAGCACCTCTCCTTGATAATTCAGCCCATCTACATGATAAACAGCGCCTGGGGCAAATCGCTCTACTAAATACTTATGTCGATCATCCCCCAAAGAGTCGATCACTTGCCATAACTCGTCTTTTGAATGTACTTTCTTAATGCCTGTAGCGGATGCCTCAGCTCTAGGCTTGATCAACCAAGGAGCTGGCACTGTATCGGCAAACAGATTGATTTTATCATTGTTGAATAAGGCGCTGAACGCAGGGACTGGTATGCCAGCATCTTTAGCCCTAATCCGCATCGCTAACTTATCTCTAAAATATCTACCGGGGGTTTGCCCCATGCCAGGCATACGAAAGTGTTCTCGCAATAAAGTGGCTTTTTCTACATCGAAGTCATCTAAGGCAATGAACCTATCGAAATGAATAGTTCGCATCTGATATGCAATTCCGTTTTGAACATGCTCGTCATTCCAGTCATCTATGAAGAAGGTGTCATCGATGCTTTCCCAAGGCCAAGCTTCATGTTCTAGTTTCCTCTTTGTCAATAGATAAACATTGTTTCCAGCTTCTTTGGCCGCTTTCAGAAAGTCTTCCCCTTTAAAGTAGGTAGATATACAGAGGAAATTAAGCGTATCGTTTTGCATATTCTATTAAGTTTTATTCGCTGTTAAGTCAATCAAATAATCATTGAGTGTACCTCCAAGATATCGCAAAATCTAGATTCCGGATAATTCTATTCCTAGTAAAATGTAAGCATAAAATTTTTCGGAATGACTTACCTGAATTACCTCAAGGTAAAAAGCAGAAACTAAATAAGCGTTTTAACATATTCCGTTAAAAGCCTTACTCCATAGCCACTTGCACATTTCATCTTTGCATAAGGAGAATCACCAAAAGCTACTCCAGCAATATCTAAATGCATCCAAGCTGGATGATCTTCAGTGAAGAACTCTAGGAATTTAGCTGCAGTAATAGCACCCGCGATGGGCTTTCCGCTGAAATTACGAACATCGGCTACATCAGAATGTAAATCAGCTTTAAAGTCATCAAAGAGTGGTAAAGGCCATACCCTTTCATGAATTTGATAACCAATTTTCGAGACAGCGGCTTTCATGCCATCGTTGTTCGAGAACATAGCACCAGCTGAATAGCCTAAAGTAGCCACAGAGCTTCCTGTAAGTGTTGCTAAGTCTATGACCTTCTCTGGATTGAATGCTTTGATCACATAGTTGATGGCATCTGCTAAAACCAAACGACCCTCAGCGTCTGTATCAATCACTTCAATGGTTTTTCCTGAATATGAATTGATTACATCTCCAGGCTTAACGCTATTGGCATCTACTGCATTCTCTGCACTGGCTACAATTCCCACTATATGAATCGGAAGATTCAACTTGGCCACTAATTCAACAGCTCCCAAAACAGCCGCAGCGCCACCCATGTCCGACTTCATGTAATGCATATTATTGGAAGGCTTAATTGACAATCCGCCCGTATCGAAAGTGATGCCTTTACCTACTAGCGCCAGTTTCGGAAAATCACCTGAACCTTCGGGTTTATACTCCATTTGAATCAAACGAGGTTCGAATCGGCTTCCCTGACCTACGGCTAGTAAGGCAGAAAATCCCTTTTCCTCTAACTCAGGTTTTTCGAAGATAGTGGTTTTGAAGCCATACTTCTTTCCTGATTCCACCGCCCAATTAGCCAAATATTGAGGTATTTTCACATTACCCGGTGCATCAACCAAAGCTTTTATGGCATTCACGCTTTTAGCTGTCTGCCGTGCTTCAACGACCAACTCTTCTGAATAATGAGGTGAATAGACTTCGCAAATGACATCTCCATTCAAGAAGTCGTTTTCTTTCTTTTTATCGGTTTTGAATTTCCCGATTTGATATTTAGAAAGCACCATTCCGTAAACTGCGGCATAAAGTGTTTCAGCATCTAAGTGATTCAAATAGAGTGAGATCGTTTCTTTCCATGAATGATTTCTCTTCTCACTTAACCAACGGAAAGCTTCATAGGCCAAAGCCTTATCCTTCGATTTACCAAGTCCAATAAGATACACAGTCTTGTTGCCATCAATACTAGGCAGCGTTATGATCTGTTTAAATTTGCCTGAAAAGTCTGGTTTTCCTTGAATACCAGTTAACTCAGTGATTAACTTATAATCAATTTCATCTTGCAGGAAAGGAAGTATGATGTGTTTTGCAGAAGAAATATCCTGTATTGGTTGAATTAGTTTCATGACTGGAAAATATGAAATAATTCAACTTGTCTTCTTACCCTTTCGTGTATTTGTTTTTTAATTATTCTAGTGAAATCGTTAGATTCCAACCAATCGATTATGAACAGGCTAGTATTACTCACCTTTTTATTATTCACAATTGCCCCTTCTCTTTACTCACAAGTTTTTGAGGAAGAAGTCATTCATATAACATCTCAAGGAAATCTACTTGGTGGCTCAATCATGTTTCCCGAGGGAAAGAAAAAAAACTTACCTATTGCACTGATCATCCAAGGTTCGGGCCCTACTGATAAAGATGGAAATTCAGCTGCATTAGCTGGTAAAAACAACTCGCTTAAGCTATTAGCAGAGTCGCTGGCGAAAAATGGCATTGCAAGTCTCAGGTTTGATAAAAGAGGATTAGGACTTAGTAATGGTACGCCTCAAGAAGAAAGTAATTTAATTTTTGATGACTTTGTACTCGATGCCAATGCATGGTTAGAGTTCATCGCGAATGACAAGCGCTTTAAGAAAATTGGTATTGTCGGTCACTCCCAAGGTTCACTCATTGGTATGCGCGTTTCTCAAAATGAGGCAGTTTCTGCCTTTGCTTCAATTGCTGGACCTTCGTTGCGAATTGATAAAACCTTGATTGCTCAAATAAAATCTAATCCATTCAATCCGGCTAACATCATCAAAGAAGCTCAAGATATTTTTGAAAAACTAGAGGATGGAGAAACAGTTGAAGAGGTTCCTCCTTATCTCATGAGTATCTTCAGGCCAAGTGTTCAGCCGTTCATGATGTCATGGATGAAATATGACCCCTTGCTAGAGATGGAAAAGATACAAGTTCCTACGCTTGTGGTCGCGGGTAGCACTGACCTCCAAGTCACCGTTGAGGATGCTCAAAGGCTACAAATTGCCAATGAAAAAGCCCAATTGAAAGTAATTGACGGTATGAATCACATACTCAAGAATGCCTCAGCAGATAAAAATGAGAACCTCGCTACTTACTCCAATCCAGATTTACCGCTGAATAAAGAGTTCGAAGAAAGCATCACCTCCTTTTTTATAAAATACCTCAAATGAAGAAACAAGAAGCTCAGGAAATACTCGAAAACTGGACAAAAACAGAGAGTCTTTTAAGGCATGCTCGAAGTGTTGAATTAGTGATGGAAGCCTATGGGAAGCACTTCGGTGAAGATTCAGAAGAATGGGCCATCACAGGAATGCTGCACGATGCAGACTATGAAGCATTCCCAGAAGAGCACCCTAATAAAATTGTGGCGCTATTGAGAGAAAAGGGTGAAGAGAAAATAGCCCATGCTATTTCTGCACATTACACTAAATGGGGAGTGAGTTATGAAACTCAACTTGACAAAGCATTGCTGGCTAGCGATGAATTGACTGGATTTATCATAGCCTGCTGTCAGGTAAGACCAGAAGGTGTAAATGGTCTAACGCCTAAATCTGTCAAGAAAAAATTGAAGCAAAAGAGCTTTGCAGCCAAAGTAGAGCGCGATGAAATTGAAGCTGGAATAGCTCAACTAGAAGTTTCACTAGATGACCATATTAAGTTTATTATCAATGTGTTAGAAAATAACAAAGAAGAGTTAGGAATTGGTTAACCCCCTCTAACTCCTCCTATTAAGGGGGAGAATTAGTACACTGTAGTGATAAAGAACTGAGAATCTAACCCAGCTATTCTAAGGAGTAGACAGAGTAAGCTACCCATCTGACCTTTGGTACTGATGGGATTTTCCGTCAGTACCAAAGGTCAGTCGGAAAAGTAAAAACTAATGCAGTAATATTATTCCAAGGATTCGAAAGAGTTATAAAAATAAGGTCATGAAAAAACTAGTGGTACTTACTGGGGCAGGAATTAGTGCTGAAAGTGGGCTCAAAACTTTCCGTGACTCCGATGGTCTGTGGGAAGGGCACGATGTAACTGAAGTAGCAACCCCTGAGGCCTGGGCAAAAAATCCTGTATTAGTACAGCAGTTTTACAATGAGAGAAGAAAACAAGCGCTTACTGCAGAACCGAACGATGCGCACAAAATACTGGCTGAGTTAGAGGAATTCTTTGACATCACCATAATCACCCAAAACGTGGATCACCTCCATGAGAAGGCTGGATCGACAAATGTGATTCATTTACATGGGCAGCTTTTTCAAGTGCGTAGTTCAATCGATGAACAACTGGTCTATGATTTAGATGGCTGGGAGTTAAAAATGGGTGACCTCTGTGACAAAGGAAGCCAACTCAGACCGCATATAGTTTGGTTTGGAGAAGCTGTGCCCATGATGGAACCAGCCATAGAACATGCAGTAAAGGCTGATATATTCTTAGTGGTTGGCACTTCGTTGCAGGTTTATCCTGCTGCAGGCCTCCTTCAATACACACAAAGCCACTGCCCTATTTATCTAATCGACCCAAAGAAACCTGATGGTCACTTAGGGCTAGATGTCACTTATATCCCTGAGAAAGCCTCATTAGGCATGAAGAAATTTCGAGAGCTCATTGTCAAAATGTAATTTTTCATAGGAGTTTATTAGAAAATACTTTTGCTTTGCAGGCATCATGAAGTTATGAGAATTACGTTCAACATATTTGCCATCAGCGCATTGGTCTCGAACTTGGGATAATCCTCCCAGCCGGTTTACTCTATTTTTTCATTTCATAATTCTCAATAATGACATCTATTGCTCGAAATAAATTCAAGCGTTATTTTCAATATTCAATAGCGGCTATTCGTGGTAAAGAAGAAGATTTTACCACAGGAAGTATCAGGAAGGCCATTTTTATGCTTTCCGTACCCATGATCTTAGAAATGTTGATGGAATCGACATTTGCTTTGGTCGACATTATTTTCGTTTCAAGAGTTTCAGTGAATGCCGTAGCCACGGTAGGTTTAACTGAATCCGTGATTACTTTACTTTATGCCCTAGCTATTGGTTTGAGCATGGCAGCCACCGCAGTTATAGCCAGAAGAACTGGTGAAAAGGACAAAAAAGGAGCTTCAGAAGCAGCAGTTCAAGCGATCATGTTAGGTACAATCATTTCGGTAGTCATTGGAGCTATCGGGTTTATTTACCCAAAGGAGATTCTTGGACTTATGGGTGGCGAAAGTTCCTTGATAGAAGAAGGCTATGGCTATACCAGAATCTTAATTGGAGGTAACATCACCGTAATGCTCTTATTCCTTATAAATGCCATTTTTAGAGGCGCTGGTGATGCATCAGTGGCCATGTGGACTTTGGTGCTGTCTAATGTACTCAACATCATCCTTGACCCTATTTTCATTTTTGGCTTAGGGCCAATTCCGGCTTATGGCGTAGAAGGTGCAGCCATTGCCACTACCATAGGTAGAGGAACTGCAGTAATAGCTCAGTTTATGGTGCTATTCTTTGGATGGAGTCGTATTAAGTTGACTTTAAAAGACTTTGTCTGGAAGGCTAAAGTAATGTTGAACCTCATTAGAATTTCCTTAGGCGGAATCGGCCAATTTCTAATTGGTACATCCAGCTGGGTATTCCTTATGCGAATTATGTCTGAATTTGGAAGTGATGTCTTAGCCGGGTATACCATCTCTATCCGAGTAATGATGTTCACTTTAATGCCTTCATGGGGAATGAGCAATGCAGCAGCTACGCTGGTTGGTCAGAATCTTGGAGCAAAACAACCAGAACGGGCAGAAACCTCTGTTTGGAAGACCAGCAAGTACAATGCAATTTTCATGGCCATTGTCTCTGTAGCCTATCTCCTACTGGCAAAACAAATAGTCAGTCTATTCAGTGAAGTGCCAGACGTTATTTATTATGGCGCTTTGAGCTTACAGGTAATTGCAGGAGGTTATATTTTCTATGCATATGGCATGGTAATTACTCAAGCCTTTAATGGTGCGGGTGATACGAAAACCCCAACTATTATTAACTTCTTTTGCTTTTGGCTATTTCAAATTCCAGTAGCCTACTTTGTGGCGTTGCAGTTAGAATGGGGCCCAATTGGTGTTTTTGGAGCTATTACGAGTTCCGAGATATTGATCGCTATAGTTTCAATTATCTTGTTTACAAGAGGGAAATGGAAGACGACTGAGGTTTGAGATAATAATGCTGGGCGTGGTTTATTCTGCGCACAGCTATATCAAATGAACTGGGCTCTTACTAAAGAGAGAAATTCCAACCTTGAGGTACATCATACAATAACTCCCCTTTTCTGATCGTCAAAGGTGATTCGAAGTTGTTGTGGTAAAGTTGGCCAGTTCCCAGCCCTTGAGGTAAAAGTCTATCGTACTGAGCAGTAAACTGAGCTATGGCATTTAATCCGATGTTCGACTCGAGCATGGAAGTCATCCACCAACCGATATTTCT
>CAYGKL010000038.1:0-8974 GCA_964350505.1 uncultured Roseivirgaceae bacterium
AAAGTGAAGCCATGGCAAATGCTCGACTCTCGTTTAGATATGCATAAGGCCTACCAAGTAGGAGACACCGTTTACCCTGGTCAAGGCATTCCTGGTGTTACCCTTTCAGGTATTATCGCTGTAGAAAAAATGAAGCTGGATTGGCGGATTTAGCCAGAATCTGAACTTTCTGACAATTCATTTTCGAATTGTGACATCTTGTGACATTCGTTTACTACCCGGTGACAAACCCACCTCAACTTCCCCGTTCATTTGAGTAAGAATTCGCTGAAAGGTCAAAACCAGCGGAGACTTAATGAAGAACAAATTCAAAACTCAAAAACAACAACGATGAAAAATCAAATCACAAAAGTAATGGTAGCCATAGTATTATTGGCTAGTGGATTCTTAGCAAATGCTTCAGAAAACGAAAGAGAAATTTATTTGAAATCTGAGAACTCGAAAACAGTCCTACTTCAAATGAATCATGTAAAGGAAGGCACTCATATTTCCCTTTGGAATAAAGCGGGTGACTTACTTTTTCAAGATGAGACACTTAGCGGTAGCTACTCGAAAGTCTTCAATTTGAATCTATTGGAAAAAGGAGAGTTAATTCTTGAAGTAGAAAGCGATGAGTCTTTAGAATTATTGCCGATCGCTGTAACAGAAGACAATGCCGAGTTCAAAGTAAGTAGTGAACGAATGATTGCAAAACCACTAGTTCGCTTATCTGGAAATGAGATAAAGGTATTTCTTAGTGATGGTCAGAATAACTATGAAATGAAAATGACCGATGAGTTCAGTGATGTAGTCTATAAGGATAGCATTGCTGAAAACAAAGGTGGCATCAAGAGATACGATGTTTCGAAACTACCACAAGGAAAATATAATATTCAGTTTACTGCAGACGGCAGAAGCTTTTATCATACAATCATCATTGAGTAAAAGTGCAATCTTACTTAATTGGAGAAATGGCCCTGGCTTTCATAAGTCAGGGTTTTTTTGTTGTGGGACGTTCCAAGCTTTAATAAAGTTGCATTGTATTGATCCTGATACAGTACTGTTCGATTCTGTACAAATCTGGTAGTTAATGATTGTTAACAAAAACACTTAAGTTAATGTAAATCAGTCAGATAGCTATAATGGCATGGCGCTTGACTAAGGAATGGCATAGCTGCTTTGGTCGGCAGCTCCCGAAATAGTCGGAAACTCAAAAACAACAAAAGGTTATGAACTCAATAGTATCAAACAAATGGAACTCCATGAAAAGAAGGCTGATTTTAGCACTCGGTATCATGGTTGCAATAGGAACAACGGTTTTCGCTTATCCTAAGGAAGAGGCGAAATTAACAAAGGAGGAAGCTCAGGAACTTATCAAAATCATCAAAGAAGAGTTGGATATTGATCAGACTTATCAACCTGAGTTTATATTCGATGAAGAAGGCTTGATGGAAGAAGTAGGGCCTCTTACAATCATCAGGATTTTTGATTCAAAAGATGAGCTCTTATTAGAAGCTCCAATTACTAAGCTTCGTCAGTTTAAGAACAAGCATTTAAGAAGGCTTTTGAATGCCAGTGATTACCTCATCCAATATGGGAATACTAAGTATTACAGATTGGATCTTTAATGTTAGGTTAGAAATGGCGAATTGAGATCTACAATGAAATAGCCGATTTAAATAAAAAGAGCGGAATCTTGTGGAAACCGCTCTTTTCGTTCTGAATGTTTTGAGTTACTTCAGATGTTTAGGTACATCAATGATAAACATCTTTTTTTAAATCACCATAACTCAAAATATTGATTAATGAGAGTTAAAGCCTGTTTTGGCTACAACCTCCAATTTACCTGATGCGAAAAGCAAAAATGGAGGTGCACAAACTTTAAATTATTTTTAGCAATATTCTTCAAAAACATCAGCCAAGTGATTGCCAATCATTTCAGCAGATCTACCTTCAATATGATGTCTTTCAACGAAGTGAACCAACTCACCATCTTTGAATAAAGCAACAGATGGAGATGATGGAGGATAAGGCAAGTGATACTCTCTAACCTTCGCTGTAGCATCGATATCGCCACCTGCAAAAACTGTAGTAAGATTGTTAGGCTTTTTATCTGAAAGCTTCAGTGCCATTTTAACCCCAGGTCTTGCAGTACCTGCTGCACAACCACATACAGAGTTGATAACCACTAAGGATGTACCTTTGTGATCTTTTAAATGCTCGTCAACAGCCTCTGCTGTTTTTAGCTCGGTAAAACCGGCATCAGTTAGCTCTTGTCTGAAAGGAACTAATAAGTGCTCTGGATACATATGATTAAGTTTAAGGTTTTATGTTTTATTCTAAAATTTTAAAGATTCAAAGTGTTCAATAATTGATAACTCAGAACCTTGAAAGTGCAACCGTTTTACATGAAGCCCAGTTCCAATTTGGCTTCTTCCGACATCATTTCCATAGTGAAGGGAGGGTCGAAAGTTAATTCTAACTCAACCTCATTGATGCCTTCAATTTTTTTAATCTTTTCTTTTACTTCATCAGGCAATACCTCTGCTGCCGGGCATGATGGTGAGGTCAATGTCATGAGTACATAGACGTTGTTCACAGGGTAGACATTAATCTCATAGATCAATCCTAATTCGTAAACATCTACAGGAATCTCAGGATCGTAAACAGTCTTGATGGCTGCTACAACTTCATCTCTTAAACCTTCTCTTACCGAGTCTGACATAATTGTTGATTTTTAATTATTCTCGGCTTTTGCTGAATAAGCAAGGCCATATATTTTGATCTGCTTCATCATTGCTCCAAGTCCGTTAGAACGTTGTGTGCCTATGAATCTATTCAGACCCATTTTATCGATAAAGTATAAGTCTGAATCTACAATCTCTTTTGGACTTCTTCCAGATAAAATTCTTACTAGAAGACTGACTAAACCCTTGGTTATGGCTGTGTTGCTATCAGCCTCAAAATGAATTTTATTTCCTTCAAGATTAGCACTGAGCCATACTTTAGATTGACAACCTTTCACAATGTTTTCATCAGTTCTTTTCGCTTCAACTAAAGGGGCGAGCTGATCGCCTAATTCCATAATGTAGCTAATGGTCATTTCCATATCTCCATCCAACATGGAAAACTCTTCTATGATTTCGTTCTGAACTTCTTGAATCGACTGAGCCATTATTTGAATTTCTTTATAATGTCTTTTAAAGCTGAAATGAAAGTATCTATTTCTTCTTTCGTATTGTAGACCGAAAAAGAAGCCCTTGTTGTACCTTCAATACAGAACCTGTCCATCAATGGTTGTGTGCAATGGTGTCCTGTTCTCACAGCAACTCCCTTTGCGTCCATCCACATGCCCAAGTCAAAGTGGTGAATACCCTCTACTTCAAATGAAATTACGCTAACCTTTTCCTGAGCCTCACCTATAATTCTGACACGTTCTATCTTCTTGAGTTCTTGGGTGCCATAGTCAAGTAGTTCTGCTTCATGAGCTGCAATATTTTCTTTCCCTAGCTTATTGATAAAGTCAATGGCTGCTTTAAAAGCAACTACACCAGCAATATTTGGAGTACCTGCCTCAAATTTGTAGGGGATATCGTTGTATGTGGTCTTCTCAAATGAAACATCTTTGATCATTTCTCCGCCACCTTGGTAAGGCACCATTTTTTCAAGCAATGATCGTTTTCCAAAAAGAATGCCTACCCCAGTTGGTCCATACATTTTATGAGCAGAGAGTGCGTAAAAATCTGCATTCAATGACTGAACATTAATCTTTAAGTGTGAAGAGGCCTGAGCACCATCAATTAATACTTTCGCGCCAATGGCATGGGCCATTTTTATAATTTCTGCTACGGGGTTAATAGTTCCTAGCGAATTGGAAGCATGGTTGACTGCAACCATTTTTGTCTTTTCAGACAACAGCTTATCGAAAGCAGGAATATCAAGGTCACCGTTATCTAGCACTGGAATATGCTTCACTATTGCTCCTTTTTCTTCGGCAATTAATTGCCACGGCACAATGTTGGAGTGGTGCTCCAGTCCTGAAATAATGATTTCATCGCCTTCGTTTAAGAATTTCCTTCCCCATGATGAAGCCACAAGATTAATTGAATCGGTAGTACCTTTGGTGAAGATGACTTCTTCAACCTCGTTGGCATTGATGAATTGCTGAACAGCTTCTCGTGTTGCTTCAAAAGCAGTAGTAGATCTTTCAGCAAGCGTATGAATGCCTCTATGAATATTGGCGTTATCTACTTCGTAATAATGCTTTAAAGCATTGATTACTGTTAACGGTTTCTGATTTGTAGCGGCATTATCAAAATAGACCAATGGTTTGCCATTCACCTGCTGATGCAGGATAGGAAACTGTGATCTGATCGATTCGATATTTAATGAATGTGATACTGTTTGAGTATCTGGCATATTAATTTTCTAATCTGGAGGTGATGATCTCTTCTATATAAGCCTGAATTGGCTCTAGTTCAAGATTCTCAATTACATCGCTGGCAAAGGCATGTAGTAACATAGCCATTGCTCTATCTCTTTTAATACCTCTTGCCATTAAGTAGAAGAGAGCATCTCTGTCTAATTGGCCAGTGGTACAACCATGCGAACACTTTACATCATCAGCCCAAATTTCTAATTGTGGCTTTGTGTTCACCGTGGCATCGTTAGTCAATAAAATATTCTTATTAGACTGGAAGGCATTCGTTTTTTGCGCGTCCTTTCTAACAAATATTTTCCCATTAAAAACACCCTTAGAATGCTCGTCCATAATGCCTTTATAGAGCTCATTAGAATATGAATTAGGCATCATGTGATCAACTGTAGTGTGGTTGTCTACATGAGTTTTTCCATTCAGTAGATACAGCCCATTCATGTAAGCCTCACAACCCTCAGCCTCAAGCTTAATGTCAAGATTGTTTCTTACCATGGCACCGCTTAGGGCAATGATATTGGATGTGAACTTGCTATCCTTAGCCTGCGCCACATGTGTATTAGATACATGATAGGAGGTAGGAGAGTCGTTTTCTACTTTGTAATACTTAGCATTTGCTCCGGCCATTACATTGAACTCATTCACTATATTTGAAAAGCTTGGTTCTGCTTTGAAAGCGTCAACTTTTTCTATAATAGTCACTTGTGAGTTCTCACCAATTGCTATCAAATTCTTGGCATGAATATCTGAAGACTTTGTATTGATAAATTGAATAAAAATTGGCTTGTCAACCACTGTATTTTTTTCAATTTCAATAACAGCACCATTATTAACTAGTGCAGTATTCATGGCAACAAAAGCATCTTCTTCGCTTTTGTCAAATTTGTCGAAGTGTGTTTTCACAATCGAAAGGTCATTAGCAACGGCCTCTTCAAGTGTATTAAAAGTTACTCCTTGAGCCTCAATAGTATCTGATAAGCTCTTGTCTAAGTCACCATTTACAAAAGTGAGGTAATAAGCATCTAAACCTTTAATTCTTAAACTCTCAGCATCTTCTTTTCTAACAGAAGAAGCCTCCGTATTGAGCTCAAAATTTATATTTTTCTCTAATGCCTTAGTGAGATTGGTGAATTTATATTCCTCATGTTTTGCATGGGGGAGTCCAAACTCTTTTAAGTGATTTGAAGCCTTTTCCTTCAAGCTTGCCAAAGAGGCATTAGCTGTTTGAGAAGCCTCGAATCTTTCAGAGAGTTGATCTATGATTGATTTTCCTGCGAGTTTATTCATAATTAAACAGCTGCTTCTACTTCTTCTTTAATCCAATCGTATCCTTTAGCTTCCAATTCTAGCGCTAAATCCTTCGAACCTGACTTTACAATTCTTCCTTTATAAAGAACGTGTACAAAGTCTGGAACGATGTAATCTAACAATCTCTGATAGTGCGTTACAACGATGGTTGCATTGTCCTTCGACTTCAAAGTATTGACGCCATGAGAGACAACTCTCAAAGCATCGATATCCAAACCAGAATCTGTTTCGTCAAGAATAGAGAGTTTAGGCTCTAGCATAGCCATTTGGAAGATTTCATTTCTCTTCTTTTCGCCTCCAGAAAAGCCTTCATTCAATGACCTGCTCAATAAAGCCTGATCAATTTCTACCAACTTCATCTTTTCTTTCATCAACTTTAAGAAGGAAACAGCATCCAAAGGTTTTTCCCCTCTATGCTCTCTCACTTGATTTATGGCCGTTTTCATGAAGTTTGTTGTGCTAACTCCTGGGATCTCAACAGGGTATTGGAATGCTAGAAATACACCCTCTCGAGCTCTTTCATCAGCATCCATATCCAATAGGTCCTTGCCACCAAACGACACTTCGCCTCCGGTTACTTCATAATCTTCTCTTCCAGCTAATACTGAAGCGAGTGTGCTTTTTCCTGAACCGTTTGGCCCCATAATAGCATGCACTTCACCAGCTTTTACTTCAAGGTTGATTCCTCTTAGAATCTCTTTATCTTCAATCTTAGCGTGTAAATTCTTTATTGATAACATCTCTGTCTTATTCTCTTGTAATTTGAAATTTGTTACTGGGGTTATCCTACTGAACCTTCAAGTGTCAATGCTAAAAGCTTTTGGGCTTCGACAGCGAACTCCATTGGTAGTTTGTTCAATACTTCTTTGGCATAGCCATTCACTATTAGCGCAACGGCAGATTCTTCATCTATACCTCTTTGCTGACAATAGAAAATCTGATCTTCTCCAATCTTAGAAGTAGTGGCCTCATGTTCCACTTGCGCTGAGTTATTCTCAATATCAATGTATGGGAAGGTATGAGCTCCGCACTTATCTCCCATTAATAAGGAGTCGCATTGAGAGAAGTTTCTGGCGTTGGTCGCACGTTTCATTACTTGAACTTGACCACGATAACTGTTTTGTGAATGACCAGCTGAAATACCTTTTGAAACGATTCTGGACTTGGTGTTTTTACCAATGTGAATCATTTTTGTACCGGTATCTGCTTGCTGATAATTATTGGTTACTGCAACAGAGTAAAATTCACCTTGAGAGTTATCTCCCTTTAGTATACATGAAGGGTATTTCCAAGTAACTGCCGAACCAGTTTCTACTTGTGTCCATGAGATCTTAGAATTATCACCTTCGCAAATACCTCTTTTAGTTACGAAATTGTAAATACCTCCCTTGCCATTCTTATCACCAGGGTACCAGTTTTGAACTGTTGAGTATTTAACCTCAGCATCTTTAGCTGCTTTGATCTCGACAACTGCCGCATGCAGCTGGTTTTCGTCTCTCTGAGGAGCTGTACAGCCTTCAAGGTAACTTACGTAAGAACCTTCTTCTGCAACAATCAATGTTCTTTCGAACTGACCAGTATTGGCCGCATTGATTCGGAAGTAGGTTGAAAGTTCCATTGGGCAACGAACACCTTTTGGAATGTAGCAGAAAGAACCATCTGAGAATACTGCCGAATTAAGTGCTGCAAAATAGTTGTCGTTTTGTGGGACAACCGTGCCCAAATGTTTTTTGATCAACTCTGGATGCTCGTGAACGGCTTCAGAGAATGAGCAGAAAATAATTCCTAATTCAGAAAGGGTTTCCTTGAAGGTAGTAGCTACGGAAACAGAGTCAATCACAGCATCAACAGCTACGCCCGTGAGTCTTTTTTGCTCAGTTAAAGAGATGCCAAGCCTCTCAAAAGTGGCAAGCAACTCTGGATCTACTTCCTCTAAAGATTTTGGTTTAGCGCCTTTCTTTGGCGCGGAATAGTAGATAATATCTTGGTAGTTGATTTTTGGATAGTGCACGTTAGGCCATTTAGGCTCTTCGGTTTTTAACCAAGCTCTGTAAGCTTTTAAACGCCATTCTAGAAGCCATTCCGGCTCTTCTTTCTTTGCAGAAATAAAACGTACTATATCTTCACTCAACCCCTTTGGAGCTTCATCAGCCTCTAAGTCTACGTTCCAACCGAACTCATATTCTTTTGAGGTAAACTCTTCTAGGATTTGGTTATCGTCACTCATGCAATCTTATTTAGACTGGTTTTAAATACAAAGTTACAACCTATTCGTTTAAGTAATGGTTTCATTGGAGAGAAATTTCCCAATTCTTTACAGATGGCCGTAATAGATTATTAACCTTAACCTTCTAACTGAATACTCCTGCTCAGTGTTTCTTCTAATATGATAAAGGTTTCAGTCCTTTCAATTCCATCTACCTTCTGAATCTTATCATGGAGTATATCTTTCAGATGGTCAGTGCTCTTGGCATATATTCTCACGAACATACTGTAGTTACCTGTTGTGTAGTGAATGGATGTGATCTCCTTAATCTTAATGAGTTGACTGGCGACTTTGTCGTACAACGAACTCTTTGAAAGGAATACACCTAAAAAACTACTGACATTATAACCCAGTCGGGTTAGGTTTAGATCGAGTGAAGCCCCTTTAACTACGCCCATCTTCTCTAATTTATTCATTCTAACGTGCACAGTTCCACTAGATACAAAAGCAGCTTTGGCGATTTCTGTATATGGTTTCTTGGCGTTGTGCTGCAAAAGAGAGAGAATCTTTAGATCCACGTTATCGATTTCGTAATTATCAGGCATGTTTCAACTATTGAATTATTATATCCTTAAAAATAAGTATTAATATTTAATTATACTGTAAATAATAGTTCATTTGGTTGAACATATTTTAATAAAAAGAATGTTTGCTATACATTTGAAACATGTTCAAACGGAATAAAAGTAAAACGCACTGAATATACATACTGTAGGGTGATGAAACAGGCAGCCGTGCCCTCCTTTCTCGGGGGTGGAGATTCTCAGATAAAGTCAACCGACCTAATAGCTCCGTGGAGGTTCGAATCCTTCTCCTACAGCACTTTTGACTTTAGAAGCAAAAAGAAAAGTTTTTAAGGTTTAAAATAATAGATGCTTGATTAAAGGTTTGATGCCATCAGGTTCTGCATGTAGCGGACAAGCATCTTTACACTGTAGGGTGATGAAACAGGCAGCCGTGCCCTCCTTTCTCGGGGGTGGAGATTC
>CAYGKL010000038.1:9074-26927 GCA_964350505.1 uncultured Roseivirgaceae bacterium
ACTGTAGGGTGATGAAACAGGCAGCCGTGCCCTCCTTTCTCGGGGGTGGAGATTCTCAGATAAAGTCAACCGACCTAATAGCTCCGTGGAGGTTCGAATCCTTCTCCTACAGCATTAAATACAGTCAGTCATTATTTTTCTAAAGCCCACTTCTGTGGGCTTTGCTTTTAAAGATTTTCCTCACAAAAAATCAACCTCTGAGATTTTAAACTGATTATTTTACATTTGAAACATGTTACAGCTCCGTTTTAAACTAAAGCCAATTTTTTTACTCAGTTTGGTATTACTTGTCATTCAAGCTTGCTCAAATAAGGAGCAAGCGGCTAGGGTAGAACTCCAAGGTAAATTAGTCAATTGGGGGAATGCCTCTAAAATTCTGAACTCTAATAGTTTAGAGTCAGATTTTGGACTTGGGAATGATCAGTTAATCTCAACAGATATTGAGGGCAATTTTGTGATTTCTTTTGAATTGGATGAGCCTACTTATTTCTCTTTGGGACGGAATAAATTGTACCTAAGTCCAGGTGAAGAGTTATACCTCGAAATAGATTATAAAGATCCAGAAACAGCTGTGTTCAAAGGCCAAAGTGCTGAAATTCAATCTTATCTCGCTGGGGTTGCTTTTCCTAAGAGTGGCTCTTATTTAGAGGGAGGGAGAGGCTTAAAGAGTTCTGATATCAATGATGTTGTGAATTTAGCCCAGGCCAAAACCTCGGAACGCACACTAAAGCTGGAGGAATTAAATTCAGCGTCAGATGAATTTTTGATGTTGGAGAATATGCGGCTCAAGCTTGATCAATTGAATACTATTCTTTCTATGCCTGTTTACGGTTCATTCAAAAACTATTGGGAATATTCAGAAGAGAAGAAAGCGGAAGTGCTTTCGAATGCTAAGGATGAGTTAAATGCATTAAGTGCTGGTTTGATGCATGATGAGTTCATGGTCCACCCGAATTTTAGAGATATGCTGCTTGATCTGGTCAATTCCCAATTACAGCGTATAGGTATCTTTTCAAACCTTACTTTAACTCCATTCATGGCTGAATATGATGAAATGGGGGCATTTGTAACACAACTGAAATTAAATGGGTTGAATGACGATATGCAAGCCAAAGCCAATAAGTTTATGAATAGCCAGCATTCTGAGATCTACAAAGAAATGGTAGATAAGAAGCTCAAAGAGTATGAGTCTTTATTACCAGGTCAGCCAGCATTTGATCTTGTTTTGAGAGATGCTCTTGGGAGTGAAATACCGCTTTCTGAATTCACTGGACAATTGATTTATGTAGACTTATGGGCAACATGGTGTGGTCCATGTATTGAAGAATTACCTGCTTTTGAAAAACTGAAGGATGATTATGAAGACCAACCTATTTCTTTCATTCCTGTATCAATCGATACTGACCTTGATGCTTGGCAGCGCTACCTCGAAAAAAATGATTTGCCCAAGGACCACGAATATGTCATTAATCGGCTTGATTTGTCTGATTATAAGGTGATTACAATCCCCCGCTATTTATTGCTTGATAAACACTTCAAAATCATAAGTGTTTTTGCTCCGGTGCCTTCCAGCCCCAAAACCAGAGATCTTCTTGATAAATATTTGTCAGAAACTGAATAAAGAGTATATAATTCCTTGCGATGGAAATCGTTTGCCTTATCATTTCTTTTATATTTGGAGATAGCCAAAATCTACTAATCGATGAGTGAACGCATTTGGATAAACAAGTATCCTGCAGGTATTCCAGCTGAAATATCTGATGAAAGACCAGAAAACCTTATCAAACTACTAGGACAATCTTTCAAGAAGTTTGGAAGCAAAGAAGCTTTTGAGAACATGGGTAAGTCAATTACTTACCATGATGTAGATCGGATGTCAGATTTCTTTGCAGCCTATCTTCAAAATAAGCTAGGGATGAAAAAAGGGGATAGGATAGCCATCCAAATGCCAAACTGCTTGCAATATCCTATTGTACTCATTGGAGCACTAAAAGCTGGTTGCATTGTGGTGAATACAAATCCATTATATACTCATCGTGAAATGGAACATCAGTTCAGCGATGCGGAAGTGAAGGCGGTGGTCATTGTGGCCAATTTCGCGCATAGCCTAGAGGAGGCATTAAAGAAGGTCAAGGTAGAGCATATCATTGTCACAGAGTTGGGCGATATGTTGGGTGGGCTGAAAGGAACCATCGTCAACCTTGTGGTGAAGCACATCAAAAAAATGGTGCCATCATTCAATATTCCCCAGGCTATTAATTTCAAATCTGTTTTGAAAGAAGGCGCTAGGATGAAATTCACTAAAGTAGACATCTCTGGCTCGGACACGGCATTTCTTCAATATACCGGTGGAACAACTGGTGTTTCAAAAGGAGCGACTCTTTCACATGATAATGTAGTGGCGCATACATATATGATTACAGAATGGTTCAGGCCTTTGCTTCAAGCAGGCCAAACTGAAGTAATGATTACTGCGATTCCTCTATACCACATTTTCGCACTGAATGTCAATTGTACCTTTATGATGAATATAGGTGCGAAAAATGTATTGATTACTAATCCACGCGATATGCCTGGCTTTATTAAAGAATTAAAGAAGCATCAGTTTACCCTCTTCACTGGGGTTAATACCCTTTTCAATGGTCTGCTCAATCAACCTAATGTCAAAGAAGTAGATTGGAGCCATTTGAAAGGTTCTATTGGTGGTGGCATGGCTGTGCAAGATTTCGTAGCCAAAAAGTGGGAAGCAATCACCAATTCTCCGTTAGTGGAAGGCTACGGATTGAGTGAAACCTCTCCGGTGGCAAGCTGTAACCCATTAGATGGCACGCATAAAATGGGAACCATTGGTCTTCCTATACCTTCAACAGAGTTGGCAATTTATAATGATGATGGCAAGCAGTTGAAGCAAGGTGAAATAGGAGAGATTTGCATCAAAGGACCACAGGTAATGAGTGGTTATTGGAACAAAGACAATTCTGAGGTCTTCTTTGAAGGCGGCTGGTTCCGAACAGGAGATATAGGCACTATGGATGCTGATGGCTTCTTCAAAATTGTTGACCGTAAGAAAGATATGATCAATGTTTCTGGCTTCAATGTTTATCCGAATGAAGTGGAGAACGTGATTGCCGACCATGAGAAAGTATTAGAAGTAGCAGTAATTGGTGTTCCTGATCCAAAATCTACAGAAGCAGTGAAGGCTTTTATCGTAAAAGCTGATCCGAGTCTTACCGTAGAAGAACTTGAAAAGTTCTGCCACGAAGAACTGACTGGCTATAAACGACCTAAACATTTCGAGTTTATCAATGAAATCCCTAAGTCTAATGTAGGCAAGATTTTACGCAAGGAATTGCGCGTGATGGAAGAAGCGAAGGCTGGGTGAAATCAGGGTTTGAGACCTGATAGATATCTTCGAGGTGCTTAAAGGAAGCTTTACATGAAAGATGATTCAATCATTCAATTTTTGCTTTTGATGATTATTTCAGATTTATAATGATTCGATCAGTACCTTTATTTATTCTTCAGATAGATATGGCGGATGTTTTTACCTGGTGCTTCTCTTTCGTCAATTTCAAACTTTCCAATACTCTGAATGAGAGGAAATAACTTTGTAAAGCCATAGTTTCTAGGGTCAAAATCTGTCTTCTTTTTCAAGATGTAATTGCCTAGGCTTCCAAGGAAGGTCCAGCCATCATCATCAGATAATTCATCTACACTGTCAATAATCAATTTGATTAAACGTTGGTCAACTTTATTGAGTGAAGGCGACTGACTAGTCTTCTTCTCCTTTTTCTTGGGGTCTGCCATAGAGCTACTTTCTCTGTCTGATTTTAGTATTTCTATGTAGATAAACTTATCACAGGCCGTAATAAAAGGCTGTGGTGTTTTCTTTTCTCCAATGCCAATCACGTTCATGCCTGCTTCTCTCAGTCTGGTAGCGAGTCGTGTAAAATCGCTGTCGCTAGAAACAATGCAAAAGCCATCCACATTTTTAGAGTAGAGAATGTCCATGGCATCAATGATCATGGCACTATCACTAGAGTTTTTACCAACTGTGTAGCTGTATTGTTGAATAGGAGTGATGGCATTTTCTAACAGTGTCCCTTTCCAACCAGAAACTGTAGGTTTGGTCCAATCTGCATAAATTCTTTTGATAGTAGGCGTGCCATATTTGGCTATTTCATCTAGCATCTCCTTAATGTTGGCATAAGGCACATTGTCCGCGTCAATCAGTACTGCGAGTTTATCTTCTTTCATATTTCAATTCAATTCGTTTTTGATTTCCTCACTGAGGTTCCTAGACAAAGCTTAAATGACTGGAGTTTAACAAATTTAAAGGACAAAGGCCTTGTACTTCCGTAATTTATGACGCTGACGTTACTTTAGCCAATATGAACCTAGTAGATAAGCCACACATTATACGCAAGGTAGCTGATCAATAGAAGAGCGGCTTCCCAGCGGTCCAACTTCTTCAATTTGCCAGTGAACATTGATATGAAGAGGAATAGGGTTCCGGCCAAGAGGATATAGATTTCTTGGTTGAAGTTTATGTCAAAAGGTATAGGCCGAATAAGTCCGCTTATTGGAATAACAAACAGTAAGTTGAAAATATTTGAGCCGATGACATTACCGATAGCAATATCACTGTTCTTTTTAAAGGCTGCTACCACTGAGGTAACAAGCTCAGGGAGAGAAGTACCTGCTGCTACAATCGTGAGACCAATTATTCTTTCACTAATATCGAAGCTTTGCGCCAATAAAATGGATTGGTCAACCACTAATTTACCACCAGTAATAAGGCCTACCAGACCTAATACAAGGAACAACCAGATTTTTGATGTGGATGACTTAGAGGCTACCTGCAAAGTGGTTGCTTCCACTTTCATTTGTTGAAAGACGTAGAATAGAAAGCCTGAAAAAAGCACCAAAAGAATGATTGAATCAATTCTGTTAATTTGTGCTAAGCTGGAGAAAAACCAAGTATTGGTAAGGAATAGAAATAGTATTGCAGCAATAAAAGAGATGGGGATTTCTTTCCAAACGGTGCTAGACTGAACGGCAATAGGGGTTATTAAGCCCACAATTCCAAGAATAATGAATAGGTTGAAATTGTTGCTGCCAATGATATTGCCAAAAACAATTTCTGGATGTCCCTGAAAGGAAGCTACAGAGTTGACGATTAACTCAGGAGCGGAGGTGCCGAAAGCTACTATTGTCAGGCCTATGGCAAAATCAGATACGCCATATTTTTTTGCGATCGAAGAAGCACTGGAAACTAACCAATCGGCACCTTTAATCAAAAGACCAAAGCCAAATAGTATGAGTAATATTTGTGAAAGCATTTGCGATTTAGACGAAGAACTTTCCTTAGGTCACATGATAGGGCTCAATAAAATATTAAGGTCATTTTTCTGTTCAACAGGTAACTATAACCAATTTACCCCATTTGAAAGCCACTCAATTTAATCTTGGTGAGCTTACGCTTGGTGTCCAAAGGGAAGTCACCTTTCATCATCCAGTCGTAATAGCCTGGCTCACGTTTGAAGACCTCTGAAACTGGTCTGCCTTTGTGTTTACCAAAGTTGAAGACTTCCTCGTTTTTGTCATTGAATACGATTCTACCGGCCAGGTCTACCATATTACTGGCCACTAAATGATGGATAGAAGCCATGTTGTTTTCAATCTTACCTAAGTCTCTACCTGAAGCATCTCTCACGGGTTGGTTATTATACCTTTCGAGTTGAGCTTTGAATACCTCAAAAGTTGCATCATTGTCGGCTTCAGCACCATGTGCTCCCTCTAATTCTTTATTGCAATAGAATTTATAGGCAGCAGTTAAGGTGCGTTGTTCCATCAAGAAGAAGATTTTCTGAGCGTCAATAAGTTTGCGTTGGCTCACTTCGAAGTCAATTCCAGCCCTTAAGAATTCTTCTACCAGAAGGGGAACGTCAAATCGCACTACATTAAATCCACCTAAATCGCAGCCTTCTAGAAATTTCGCCAGGTTTTTGGCCAATTCTTTGAAAGTTGGTTTGTCGGCTACATCCTTATCCCGAATACCATGAATCATAGAAACTTCCTCTGGAATAGGTACAGTAGGGTTTACTAAGTGTACTTTTTTCTCTGTTTCACCATTGGGCATCACTTTTAAAAAGGCCAGTTCCACAATACGATCTTGCGAAATGTTGATACCTGTAGTTTCAAGGTCAAAAAATACCAGAGGGTTCTTGAGGTTGAGTTGCATTAGTTGAGGATTGAGTTTTTGATTTTATCGATGTCCAAACCTCCGAAATTTCCAGAGCTCATCAAAAGAAGGTTCCGATTATTCCAGTTTTGCTCCGTTAAATAGTCCATCAGGCTACTGGCTTCTGTAAAGAGTTTTAGGTCATCTCTTCCAAAAGCTTTTCTTAATTCATCTTCTGAAATCATTTCCAATTTCTTGGCTTTTACGGCTTCAGGGTTGATGAAAATCAGGGCCTGGTCAGGTAAGTTATAACAGCCATCGTATTGATGAATGAATTGCTTATTCAAACTACTAAAAGTGTGAAGCTCTAAGCAGGAGGTAAGCTTTCGGTCTTTGAATTGCTTAGTAACTGCTTCAGAAGTGGCTTTCAATTTGGAGGGAGCGTGAGCAAAATCTTTGTATATAGTGGAGCTTGCATTCTGACCAATTAATTCAAGTCTTTTGGAAGCCCCTGTGAAGGACTGAATATGTTCGAAGAAGTCTTCGTTTGAGATCCCCACCTGATTGAGCAGTAATCGGGCGGCATTTAAATTTTGCAGGTTATGGTCACCAAATATTTGCAAAGGAATTTCTCTTCCTTCCCAAAGCACAAAGGTTTGATTGTCCTTGATGATTGATTCAAGGGCATTGTATGGAATGAGTTGGTCTGCTTTTGGGTCAGCTCTTTCTATGATTTTACATAATGCTGGATCAACTTCAGCATAAAAGACCTTTCCATCAGCACCAGTTTGGTTGATGAACTTCAAAAATTGATCTTCATATATGTCTAGTGTAGGGAACACATTGAAATGGTCCCAAGCAATACCTGTGATACAAGCAAAATGGTGTTTGTAATGAAGGAATTTAGGAGTGAGGTCTAATGGGCTGGTAGTGTATTCATCCCCTTCAATAACCATGATAGGCGCATCGGAGATTTTTACCATGGTTTCAAAACCATCCAATTGTGCTCCTACCAGATAGTCGAATGACTTCCCAGCTTTTTGAAGCACATGGAGCATCATAGAGGTAATGGATGTTTTACCATGTGAGCCCGCCACAACTACCCGGATTTTTTCTTTCGATACCTCGTAGATAAACTCAGGGAAAGAGTAAATTTTCAGTCCTAACTCCTTGGCCTTTAGTAACTCTGGATTGTCATTTTTTGCATGCATGCCGAGTATTACAAAGTCAAGCCCGCTGTGCACGCGTTCAGCATGCCAGCCTTCACTTGCCGGTAGGAGACCATGTTTAGCCAAGTTAGATTTAGAGGGGTCGAAGAACATGTCGTCCGATCCAGTTACTTGATTATCAAGTAGTTTTAGGCAAATGGCCAAGTTGTGCATTACACTTCCGCCTATGGCAATGAAGTGAATTTTTTGGTTTTTGATCATGGATTGTATTCTGAAGAACGATTCAAAAATAAAGGAAAACCATTGGCGTTCAAATGTTAAATGCATGATCTGCTATAAAGTGGATAATGATGTGGACAACTAGCAAAAAGTTGGTTTCAATAGCCCATTACCTTTATGTGAGATCGTTGAAAAATAAAGGTGTGTCCATACTTGAATTTTATGATCAGATAGAGATAGTTTTGTAATCATGGAAAAAGGAAAATCAGCAGCCTTGAGACTGAATTATAAGTCAAGAAACCTGTCAACAGAAGGTGCCCAATTGGGTAAACTTCCACCACAGGCGACAGACTTAGAGGAGGCAGTTTTAGGTGCTTTGATGTTGGAGAAAGATGCGCTCACGAATGTGATCGATATTCTTCATCCTAATTCTTTTTACAAAGACAGTCACAAAGACATTTATCAAGCTATTTATGACTTGTTTCAGGCCTCTGAACCTATTGATATTCTAACAGTAACTAGTCAACTGCGGAAAACTGGAAAACTGGAAGTTGTAGGAGGGCCATATTACATCACTCAATTGACCAACCGTGTTTCTTCTGCTGCCAATATCGAGTATCATGCTCGAATTATTGTGGAGCAATCCATTAAGCGAGAGCTCATCAGAATCTCCTCTGAGATTCAGAGAGATGCATACGAAGACACAACTGATGTTTTTCAACTCTTAGATAAAATGGAGCAGTCGCTTTTCGAGGTTTCGGAGAGCAACATTCGTAAGGAGTATGATAGCATGAAGAACATCATGGCTACCGCTTTGGAAGAAATTCAGGCGAGAAAAGACCACAAAGATGGTCTCACTGGAGTGCCATCTGGTTTTACGGCCCTCGATAGGGTTACATCAGGCTGGCAAAAGTCAGATATGGTCATTATTGCTGCGCGTCCTGGTATGGGTAAAACTGCTTTTGTGGTTTCTGCCTTGAGAAATGCAGCAGTGGATCACGGACAGGCCTGTGCCATCTTCTCTTTGGAGATGTCATCAGTGCAGTTAGTGAACAGACTTATCTCTGCGGAAGCAGAACTGGAGAGTGAGAAGATTAAGAAAGGTACACTGGCCGAGCACGAATGGGCTCAGTTGGTGCACAAAACCGCAAATTTAACCAAAGCCCCCATATTTATAGATGATACCCCTGCGCTTTCCATCCTCGAATTGAGGGCGAAGTGTAGAAGGTTGAAACAACAGCACGACATTCAGTTGATCGTAATTGATTACCTCCAACTGATGTCTGGCGACTCTTCTAAGAGTGGAGGTGGATCTGGTAACCGTGAACAGGAAATCGCATCCATCTCTCGCTCTTTGAAGAATTTGGCTAAGGAACTTAGTGTTCCTGTAATTGCACTTTCGCAGTTAAGCCGTGCCGTGGAGACCCGAGGCGGAGATAAGCGTCCCCAGCTTTCCGACCTCAGGGAGTCCGGTTCTATTGAGCAAGATGCCGATATGGTAATGTTCCTTTATCGACCAGAATACTATGGTATTACTGAAGATGAGAATGGTATGCCGACTCAAGGTGTGGGTGAGGTAATTATTGCCAAGCACAGAAATGGTTCTTTGGAAAACGTGCAGTTGAAGTTTATTGGTAAATACACTAAGTTCTGCGACCTAGATATGAATTATGGTGGCACTGCTACTTATGGTAGCACTTTCCCTTCCAGTGGCGCTAGTAATTTTGAATCAGGAGCTAGCGGTGGATCAGTTACCTTCCAAAGTAAGGCCAATGGTGATAAACCCAATCTTCCGGAAAGTGGCGGTGAGGCACCCTTCTAATTCAAAGTTTTAAGTTTCTAGTTTTTGGACTAGTCAGTTCATTATACCTACTTTGAGCCTGAAACGTTCAATTTGAAACCTACAATGAGATCTCTCGTCATATCCGATCAACCGGAACCTCTAAAGTTTATAGATAAGCCTATTCCTGAGCCTAAAGCAGGTCAGGTGCTTGTTCAAATCAAGGCAGCAGCGCTAAATCATCGCGATCAATGGATTCGTGAAGGTAAATACCCAGGGATTCAGCACGGCACAACCTTAGGTTCTGATGGTGCTGGAGTGGTTTCAGCTTTAGGCGATGATGTAGATAATAGCTGGTTGAACAAAGAAGTAATTATCAATCCTAATCGAAATTGGGGAAGTAATCCAAATGCCCAGTCAGCCGCATACAATATTTTAGGAATGCCTTCCGATGGTACATTGGCTGAGTATGTTTTGGTGGAAGTAGATCGCCTAGTTGAAAAACCAGCACACCTCACTTTCGAAGAATCTGCGGCCATTCCCTTAGGAGGACTTACTGCATTTAGAGCTGTCTTCAATCATGGACAATGTTCAGCAGGGAAGAATGTTCTCATCTCGGGTGTTGGGGGAGGAGTTGCACAGTTTGCTTTTCTGTTTGCCCTAAGTGTCGGTGCGAATGTTTGGATTACATCTGGTAATGAAGAGAAAATTAGCAAGTGTATTGAACTAGGAGCTAAGGGTGGGTTCAATTATAAATCTTCAGCATGGCAAAAAGATGCAAAGCAGACCGGTGGATTTGATTTAGTCATCGACAGTGCTGGTGGAGATCAGATCAATGATTTTATAAAACTGATGAACCCTTCTGGTAGAATCGTGTTTTATGGCGCTACTAATGGCGTGCCTTCAAAACTCGATTTGCACAGAATGTTCTGGAGTCAGGTTACCCTTCAGGGGTCTACTATGGGTAATGATGATGAGTTTGTCCAAATGGTTGAATTGATCAATCAATATCAGATCAAGCCGATCATAGATTCCGTGAGGCCATTTGATGAAGCTATTTCAGCTTTTGATGAAATGAAGGCTGGTAAGCAGTTTGGCAAGTTGGTGATAGGGATTTAAAGGTTCCAGTAAATTAAGATCACAAATAAATCACCAAAAAGGAGATATATTTTAATTCTAGTGGTCATGAGATTACATAATAAGACTTTCGTAAACTATACACAATCCATATTGGAGTCAGTTTCAAGTTATAGGTGGAAGAGATTTCCGCTATTTGAATAGCGAATTCGAAGCTGAAAGTTAAGAAGTAACTATCGTACTACAGTGTTTAGGTGAATAGAAACCCTGGCGAGCAATCGTCAGGGTTTATTTTTTACAGAACCTATCAGAACTACCCGTTTTGGGTAGGGATTAATGTTTTCGTTTTTTGAACATTGCAAAGATCTAATTTTCGAGTAAAAAAATGATTGCCTCAACCATAACTATTACTTGCGCCATTATTGGATTGATTCTAGCTAGAAATGCAAGAAAACCTCTAACTAAGTCAGTGACCATCTTTCTAGCAATTGCTAGTCTGATTTATCTAGATCCAATAATTGGTGTAGGTAAATTTGGTATATACGTTTTTGCCTTTGCTTCAGTCATGGCATCTGTAGAGCCATCGAATTCGTTGAACCTAAAGCCATATCATAAGACCTTCTTTATAGTTACAGCAATTGTGATTGTTTTGATGACAACAGCAGAGGTACTGAAGATAGATAGTCTGATTCCTAAGTATATTTTTGGGATGCTCTACTGTATTACTTTCGGAACTCTTTATTTTAAAAATCCAAAGAAGCTAAAGTCACGCGTGGGTATTCTCATCGTATGGTTGGCGGAAGCGATTAAATGGAGTGCAACCATTTTAGCCGAGTTTTAGCAGCGTTTTTATGTCTTCTTTCAGTCTTACCATTTCCAAAGAAAGCGTGCCGTTGTAAACCCCTCTAATACGTCCTTTTTGGTCAACAAGAATAAAGTTTTCTGTATGAAGAAATTCATTTGATGTTTTATTGAGGCCAATTTCCTTTTCTGCGAAAAAGGACTTTCTGGCTAAATCGTAAATGTCTTCTGTTGGTCCAGTCAATAGATTCCAACGATTACTTTCAATGCCCCTTACTTCAGCATATTCACGCAAAACTGATACAGAGTCAACCCAAGGCATTACGCTAAACGAAAGAAACTGAACCTCATCAATTGAGAAATCATCTTGAAGGGTTGCTAGGTTGCTAGTCATTTTTGGGCAGATACTCGGGCAGATGGTGAAGAAGAAATCAGCGATATACGCTTTGCCTTTTAAATCCGTATTGTTAATCCAATTTCCATCTTGGTTTTGAAAAGAGAAGTTAGCAATGTTGTGAATAGAGCTATATGACTCATCTTCTTCACTTATCCATTCCGGACTGAAATCGGGGGTATTAAAAAAGGGTAATAACAATTCATCGCCTTCTTGACGATTTGAACACCCTAGCATTGCTAAAAAACTAATACTTAACAGCAGTAAAACTTGCTTCTTCATCACTCACTGATTTACAGTTCTTCAAGCCAATAAGGCCATATCTTCTTCCATTCTTCACTACATAATTGGCCCTGATCTGGCCATCAGCATCCCACATTTTCTGGGAACCTTCTTCTTTTCCATGCTCATAATTCATTTGCCGAAGCAGATCGCCATTCTCGAACCACTCTAACGATTCACCCACCTGTAGTCCTTGGCTGAATTGGTATTCAAATTTCTTAGTACCATTTGGCCACCAACCCAAATGCTCCTTATGCTTCTGATTATTCTTATAGTACCTTTTAAATGCGATCTGTCCATTCTCATAATACCCCACTTGCCAACCTTCTCTTTTACCATTTTGATACTGATTGGTAGATTTGATTTGTCCTGAGACAAAGTAATCAACAGATTGCCCACTGTAAGGCTCATTGTTGTGGTAGAAAAAAGCACCCTCCCTGTCCAATTCCGACAGCATAATAATCGTTTCCGAATTTTCTAATGTTGGAAAAACCAAAGATAAACACAGAACAGAAAGGGCAATATATGGACTGAGACGCTTCATTAGTTTGAAATTGTACCTGGAACTCCGTAAAAACCACTGCCATTAATATATGGATCGGCATCGGTGATGTGATAGTGATAAATCCCATCAGGATAGTCGCTTGTAACATGGCTATGACCGTGGAAATCGTCTAAATCGTTATTGCTTACTCTTTGACCATCTTCCACAGGACCATAAACAGGGTATCCATCAAGCAACCAACCTAATAAAGCATTTGAGCCATTTGTAGAAGTAAGGTAAATAGGCTCCTGATGATAGTGATAAGCTCCCTGCTGCTGAGGGTGGCCCAAATATTGGTCAAAACTATCAATCTCACTGGTTAATGCCTGATTGTTCGGGCCAGCATACTGGTTATAAAAAACCACTCCATTAAGACTTATGCCCATGGCACCTAATGGTGTGGCTTGGCTGCTTGAAGCCACTGTTGGATTCAATGGTATTCTTATTGTAATGCTCTGCTCAACAATCCTATTAGGGTTGATATTGAAGTTTTGATTATTACCATTATAAGCTTCATACCTGGCATCAGTTGTAGCAAAATATGGGCTTGAATGGTTCGGGACATCATCTGTCTCTACTACTAAATAGTCACCCTCAATATACAGGCTTACATTATCAGTAAAACGTTGATAGATAGCTGGAACTTCTGAAGTCTCTTCTATTGGCTCTGTGGAAGATTCATTGTCGGAACATGACATGGTAATAAAAGTCAGGGCAAGTAAAATGGATATATGCTTCATGTTTTTATGATTTGAAAGGTTAGATGTGAAGACATAAATAAACTTGCGCTATCTTCCGAATTATTTTTAAAACATTTGAATCGCTGTCGTGAGAAGGGGGCTTTGATTGGTTTTATGCGGCAATATGGGTAAACTCGTAGAAGCTAATTTTTCAAACCATGAATAACGCCTCCAATCGTAGCATATTACTCCTCTCATTGCTATTCAGTATTTGTATTTCAGCATTCGGTCAACAGATTGATGCTTCGGCTTATCAATCGCTTGAATACCGAATGATTGGGCCATTTCGAGCAAGTCGAACTGTAGGTGGGGTCGGTATTCCCTCTCAACCAAATGTGTTTTATATAGGCGTGAACAATGGTGGTGTCTGGAAAACAGATGACTACGGCCGTACCTGGAATCCAATCTTCGATGATGCTCCGACAGGCTCTGTAGGCGATATTGCTGTTTCTCCTTCTAACCCAGATATACTTTATGTTGGGAGTGGTGAAGGATTACACCGTCCTGATTTGGGCGTAGGAGATGGAATATTCAAAAGTACTGATGGAGGAAAGACTTGGGCTCATGTAGGGCTGAAAGATGTGCAGCAAGTAGGGCGAATTATTGTTCACCCAACTAATCCAGACATCGTTTTTGTAGCAGGTCTAGGCCATCCCTATGGGGCAAATGACGAGAGAGGCGTTTTCAAAACTACCGATGGCGGTAAAACATGGAAAAAAACACTCTTCATCAATCATAACACAGGAGCCATTCAAGTGGAATTCGATCCGAATAATCCAGACATCCTCTTTGCTGACATGTGGGAGCATCAAGAAGGGCCTTGGGAGAATGCAGCTTTTTCTGGCCCGAATAGCGGTCTCTACAAATCTACCGATGGAGGTGAGACTTGGAGAAAGCTTACCAAAGGCTTACCTACAACTGAACAAGGATTAGGGAGAATAGGAGTGGGTATTGCGCCAAGCGATTCCAAGATCATGTTCGCCACGGTGGATGCCAGACAAAATGGTGGAATTTATAAAAGTGAAGATGCTGGTGAAAGCTGGCGCTTGGTGCACGAGAATAGAAGACTTTGGGGCAGAGGTGGTGACTTTGCTGAAATTAAGATTCATCCTAAAAACCCAGATAGGATATATGTGGCCAATGTAGCTTCATACACTTCGGGTGATGGTGGGAAAACTTGGATGTCGCTCAAAGGAGCACCTGGAGGTGATGATTATCACCGCATCTGGATCAACCCTATCAACCCAGATATCATGCTTTTTGTGGCCGATCAGGGAGCAGTTGTAACAGTGAATGCTGGTAGAACTTGGAGTTCGTGGTATAATCAGCCAACCACACAGCTTTATCATGTGAAAACAGATAATGCATTTCCCTATTGGGTCTACGGTGGCCAGCAAGAGAGTGGCGCTATTGGAGTAGCCAGCCGAGGCAATGGAGGACAGATTAGCTTCAGAGAATTTATGGGAGTTGGTGCTGATGAATATGCCTATGTAGCGCCTGACCCAAAAGACCCTGATATTATTTATGGTGGAAGAGTTATGCGCTTCGATAAAAAAACAGGTCAATCGACAAATGTGGCTCCTGAAGCACTTCGTTCGGGTCAGTACCGAGGAGTTAGAACAATGCCTTTGTTGTTTCATCCCGCTGATGATAACATGCTCCTTTTCGGAACCAATGTGCTTTGGAAAACCATGAATGGTGGAAATAGCTGGGAGATTATTAGTCCAGACTTAACCTACGAGCAGCCAGAAGTTCCTGAGAGTGTTGGAGGCTTTAAGACGAAAGAAATGGAGTCTATGGCAAGGAGAGGGGTTATTTATGCTGTTGGTCCTTCACCTTTAGATGTAGATATTATTTGGGCTGGAACAGATGACGGTCGTGTACATGTCACCACCAATGGTGGGGCCAACTGGACAGATGTGACACCACCTACCATGAGTTCTTGGGATAAGGTTTCGCAAATAGATGCGAGTCACTTCGATAAAAATACTGCCTACCTTGCCATCAATGCTATTCGTAAAGATGATATGACGCCTTACGTATATCGTACCAAGGATGGTGGTAAATCATGGGACTTGATTAACAAGGGCTTGAACCCTATGGGGCCTGTAAATGTGGTCAGAGAAGACCCTAAACAGAAAGACTTACTTTATGCAGGTACCGAACGTGAAGTCTATTTTTCAGTAGATGATGGAGACCACTGGCAATCTTTGAGAAATAATATGCCTGCCACTTCCATCCGTGATTTGGAAATTCATGAGGATGATTTAGTGGTAGGTACCCACGGACGTTCTGCATGGATTTTAGATAATATTGCGCCACTTAGAGAGCTGGCAAAGGCTCAAGCAAGGGCATCATTTTTATACAAGCCATCAGACACGTATCGAGTGAGATGGAACATGTTCAGCGACACGCCATTGCCTCCTGAAGAGCCTACTGGAGAGAATCCACCTGATGGAGCAATTCTCGACTATCAATTGAATAAGACTGCCAAACTAGTTCAATTGGAGATTTTGGATAGTAAAGGCGCTATCATCAGATCATATGCCAGCAATGATGCCCCTGAGGAATTAGATACAACTTCGTTTCCACATCCTACTTATTGGATCAAACCTGAGCAAGGTTTGGGGATTACGACTGGGCATCATCGTTTTGTATGGGATTTGAAGCACGAACCGCCTAGGGGAGCCGATAGAGAATTCTCTATTGCTGCGGTCTATAAGAAAACTCCGAGCGGTCCGCATGGCCCTTTTGTCAACCCTGGTACTTATAATGTTCGCCTGACTGTGGATGGTCAAGTCACAGAGCGTCCGCTGGTCATTAAAATGGATCCTAGAGTTACGATTACTCAAAAGGCCTTAGCTGCACAATATGAACTGAGTATGGCCTGTTACAATGCCTATCACGAACTACAAACTATGGTTGAAAACATTGATGCGATGAGAAATCCTTCCGAAGGGTTTCTGCAGCTAAGAGGGCGCGGAGCAGTAGGCGATCCAGACACTATGTATGGCAGCATCACGCAAGTGCCTGCTGAAAGAGAGACCCTTGTTGGTCTTCAGAATAAGTTCTTATTTATGCAGAATTTACTGCAAGCTGCCGATGTTCAGCCAACAACACAGACCGAAAAGGCTATTGAGACATTGAAGCAAAGCTTGACAGCGATTAAGGCTAGGTTCGCCAAATTGAAATGATATTTGTTTAATGTTCCAAGTTTTAAGAGCAATCACTTACTTAGAGCTTTGAACTTATACTTCAAACCAAAGAAGATGAAAAAGATATTACTCCTGCTCACAACTGTATTCATTATGACGGCTTGCTCTAATCAATCAACTCCGAATGCCGGACTTCGACATGTTGTCGCCTTTAAATTTAAGCCAGAGGCTACTGATAGACAGGTAAATGCACTTATCGATGCTTTTGAAGGTTTACAGAATGATATTCCACAAATCAAAGCTTTTGAATGGGGACTAAACAACAGTCCTGAAGGATATGACAGAGGTATGACCCATATCTTTCAATTGACCTTTGATAATGAGCAGGCACGCGATGAGTACTTGCCACATCCTGCGCACAAGGCTTTTGGCGATACGCATGGAGTGATCATTGATGATCTTGTGGTAATCGATTATTTGATTAAGAATTAAGAATTAAGAATTAAGAATTAAGAATTAAGAATTAAGAATTAAGAATTTTAACTTTCCAATAACCCAATAACCCAATAACCGAATAACCGAATAACCCAACAACCCAAAAATCCAAATTATGGCTCACGATATAGAATACAACCTGATAGGAGATGACATGCAATTGGTCGAGATTATTCTCGATCCGCAAGAAACAGTAAGAGCAGAAGCTGGTACCATGATGTTTATGGACCAGAATATCAATATGGAAACCGGTACTGGTGGTGGATTGGTACGCGGACTCAAGCGTATGTTCACTGGAGAAAGCTTTTTCATTACATCCTTTACGAATATGGGTACAGGAAAAGAGAAGGTAGGTTTCGCTTCCCCTTACCCAGGTAAGATCATCCCTATTGATTTGGTTGAAAAAGGAGGGGAGTTCCTTTGCCAGAAAGATGCCTTTCTATGCGCAGCACATGGTATTGAAATAGAAGTAGCATTTACCAAGAAATTTGGAGCCGGACTCTTTGGGGGCGAAGGCTTTATCCTTCAAAGATTAACTGGTGATGGCCTTGCCTTTATCCATGCTGGGGGAACCATCATTGAACGGGAGTTGAAGCCAGGAGAAATGCTAAGAGTAGACACAGGTTGTGTGGTAGGTTTTAGTCCTTCTGTCAACTACGATGTTCAGTTTGTGGGTGGCTTTAAGAATGCACTTTTTGGAGGCGAAGGATTATTTTTAGTGAATCTTACAGGACCAGGCAAAGTATACTTACAAAGTCTTCCATTCAGTAAGTTGGTAGACAGAATTCAAAGGGCTTTACCACCAGCAAGAAGGGGGAATGATTAGGCTCTAGAAGTTGAGAACATTGTCTGAATCACGGATGAGTTGGATTTATTGATTTTACTGATTTTCCAGTATACTAATCTATTTAAATTTAAGGCAAATTAAATCTGCGCTTGTCATCTAATCATTTTAATGAGTGAGTCAGGCATTTTTCCGTCTCAGTTTTCGAAGGAAGTTGATCATTGTAATT
>CAYGKL010000039.1:0-17023 GCA_964350505.1 uncultured Roseivirgaceae bacterium
CCCATTCCATTGAAGAAGGAAACCATTTGAGGCATGGCTGTCATCTTTACTTTCATGGCCATGCGCATGCCTATTACTGTACCTACAACAAGTCCGGCTAAGATGAGGGTGTAATTGAGCCATTTGTCAGGAGTTAGCTCTTCTTTAAAGAGTATGGTAGCAATAATCGCAACGCCCATTCCATAGCCTGCGATCAGGTTTCCCTTTCGGGCTTTGTCTGGACTGGAAAGCATTTTTAACCCCAGAATAAATGTAATCGAAGCTGCTATGTAGCAAAGTTCGAGAATAGTAAGTCCTAATAATTCCATCATAGCTCTCTACTTCTCTTTTTTCTTAAACATCTCTAACATTCGGTTGGTCACCACAAAGCCACCCACCACATTCAATGTACCTAAGACTACCGCTAAAAAACCTAAAATCAGGGCGAAGTAGTTTTCAGGATCTGCTTGAAGCATTATAATAATGGAGCCAATAATCACCACCCCATGAATGGCATTGGCACCAGACATTAATGGCGTATGCAATACCGCAGGAACATTAGAAATAACCTCAATTCCTAAGAATATTGAGACTATGATGAGAAAAATGAACTCTCTGTTTTCATAAAACAGTTGTAATATATCTTCCATGGTTAGGCGTTTTCAGTTTGAAAAAGAATGTTTTTAACACGTTCACTCATTACTTCTCCATTGTGAGTTACGCAGGTGTTCACAAGGATGTCGTCATCCCAATTCAGGTTGAGATTTCCTTCTGAGTCTATCATGAGCTTTAAAAAGTTGATCATGTTTTTGCCATACATTTTACTGGCATCCAAAGGCATGGTAGAGGCGAGGTTTGAATTACCGATAATTGTTACTCCATGTTTGGAGATGATTTTATCGTTTTCAGTGAGTTCGCAATTTCCACCAGTAGAAGCAGCTAAGTCAACGATTACTGAACCTTGAGCCATTGCTTCTACAGTTTCTTTCGTAATGAGTACGGGAGCCTTTCTGCCAGGAATTTGGGCAGTGCAAATAATGATATTGGCTTTAGTTGCATGCTCTTGAATAAGAGCCTGTTGTTTAGCCTTATACTCATCGCTTTGTTCCACAGCATAACCACCAGCCGCTTTGTCGTCTGTAGCACCTTCCACCTTTACGAACTTGGCGCCTAAACTCTTTACTTCTTCTTCTGCTGCAGTTCTTACATCAAAAGCTTCCACAACAGCTCCAAGTCTTCTGGCAGTAGCTATGGCTTGTAAACCAGCCACGCCAGCACCCAAGATGAGCACTTTGGAAGGAATAATGCTTCCTGCTGCCGTCATAAACATTGGGAAGAAACGGGGAGATTGTGAAGCGGCCATTAATACAGCCTTATAACCAGCGACAGTTGCCATAGAAGAAAGGACATCCATAGACTGTGCTCTGGTTGTTCTTGGTACGTTGTCCATGCTAAAGCTAGTCACCTTCAAATTCATAAGCTGCTCAACCAAGGCTTTATTGGCCAAGGGCTGAAAAGCACTCATCATGGCCTGATTTGGTTTCAATCCTTCAATTTCTTTGTTGCTCGGAGGATTAATGCTCAAAACTAGATCAGCGGCAAGTGCTTCAGATCGTTTGGCGATTTTAGCACCTGCAGCTTCATAAACAGTGTCAGGGGAGAAAGCACGATCACCAGCTCCAGATTCAACAATGATTTGTACTTTGAGCGCGATTAAGGGTTTTACACTTTCGGGCAAAAGTGCTACCCGATTTTCGCTATCGGGTTCCTTTAAGAGGCCTATTGTCATAGTTTCTTAGATTGAAAAGGTTTACTCACTCAAATTAGAACTTTTTCAGTCTTATAAAAATGACATGAGTTTTGAATGGGACTGATTTTGATCTTTTCTGCTATAAATAATTTTTGATGACCAAAGCCAGTTACTAGATCTTCTTCAGATTGCTTATGGCCATATTCAATACCAAAGTTTAATTTGTGACCACAAAAAAATATGTTGATTGACGCATAAATTCTACTAGAAAACTTAACATCTAGAATAACAAAAAAGGCCCGATTCTAAGCTGAATCGGGCCTTAATATTGAATTAAGTTATTTTAAGATTTATTCTGCTCTTTAATCAAGTTTAAAGCAGAACCAGCTCTGAACCAACCAATTTGTTGCTCATTGTATGTATGATTGGCTACAATGGTGTCTTTTGAACCATCGGCATGTACAAACTCTAAATGTAAAGGCTTGTCTGCAGTAAACTGGTCAAGGTCTAAGAAATTGATGGTGTCATCTTCTTGTACTTTGTCATAATCAGCCTCATTGGCAAAGGTTAAACCGAGCATTCCTTGCTTCTTCAAGTTAGTCTCATGAATTCTTGCGAATGATTTCACCAAAACAGCTTTTACACCTAAGAACCTTGGCTCCATAGCTGCATGCTCACGAGAAGAACCTTCACCATAGTTGTGATCACCGACAACAATGGTTGGAACGCCTTCAGCCTTATAATGACGAGCTGTAGCTGGCACTGGACCATATTCTCCTGTCAGCTGGTTTTTCACCTTATTCGTTTCCTGATTGTAAGCGTTCACAGCACCAATTAAACAGTTATCGGAGATGTTATCTAAGTGACCTCTGAACCTCAACCATGGACCTGCCATAGAAATGTGGTCAGTCGTACATTTTCCAAATGCTTTGATCAATAGTTTAGCACCAGTAATGTTCTTACCGTTCCAAGGTTGGAAAGGAGCCAATAATTGTAATCTTTTAGAATCTGGTTTTACAACTACTTCAACATTGCTACCATCTTCGGCAGGGGCTTGGTAACCGTTTTCTTCTACTGCAAAACCTTTGCTCGGTAATTCATCGCCAACGGGTGGGTCAAGTTTTACTTGCTCTCCTTTATCGTTCGTCAATGTGTCTGTGATTGGGTTGAAACCCAAGTCGCCAGAGATTGCAATAGCAGCAACCATTTCTGGAGAAGTTACAAAGGCATGTGTATTTGGGTTACCGTCTGCTCTTTTAGAGAAGTTTCTGTTGAAAGAGTGGACAATAGTGTTCGTTCTATTATTATCACCAGTTCTTTCCCACTGCCCAATACAAGGACCGCAGGCGTTGGTGAATATCGTGGCATCTAAATCTTCAAAAATTTGAAGCATGCCATCTCTTTCGGCAGTATATCTTACTTGCTCAGATCCCGGGTTAATACCGAAATCAGCTTTTGTCTTCAAACCTTTATCAATCGCTTGTTTAGCAATTGAAGAAGCTCTTGAAAGGTCTTCGTAAGATGAGTTAGTACAAGAACCGATCAGTCCCCATTCAACTTTAGTAGGCCATCCATTCTTTTCAGCTTCTGCTCTCATCTGAGAAACTGGAGTTGCTCTATCCGGAGTAAAGGGTCCATTTACATGCGGCTCTAAAGTATTCAAGTCGATTTCAATCACTTGATCGAAGTATTGCTCAGGATTAGCATAAACTTCATCATCACCAGTTAAGTGCTCTCTAATTGTATTAGCCAGATCAGCAACATCTGCTCTGTCTGTAGAACGTAAATAACGCTCCATAGAATCATCATAACCGAAAGTAGAAGTAGTTGCGCCAATTTCAGCACCCATGTTACAGATGGTGCCTTTACCAGTTGCAGACATGTTTTTAGCGCCTTCACCGAAGTATTCTACGATACAGCCAGTTCCGCCTTTTACGGTTAAAATACCTGCAACTTTAAGAATTACATCTTTAGGAGCGGTCCAGCCATTTAGCTTACCAGTTAATTTTACTCCAATGAGCTTAGGGAATTTCAATTCCCAAGGCATTCCAGCCATTACGTCAACGGCATCTGCACCGCCAACACCAATCGCTACCATACCTAGTCCACCTGCGTTCACAGTGTGAGAGTCGGTACCGATCATCATTCCACCTGGAAATGCATAATTTTCAAGTACCACTTGGTGGATAATTCCAGCTCCTGGTTTCCAGAAACCAATACCATATTTATTAGAAACAGACTCTAGAAATGTGAAAACCTCTCCAGAAGCAGTCAATGAATTTCTTAAATCTTGCTCAGCACCTTGCTTAGCCAAGATAAGGTGGTCGCAATGTACAGTTGATGGAACTGCAGCAGTTGGCTTACCTGCTTGCATAAATTGTAAAAGCGCCATCTGTGCTGTGGCATCTTGCATAGCTACTCTATCTGGGGCGAAGTCTACATAAGACTTTCCTCTTTGGTAAGCAGAAGTTGCGTCACCTTCCCACAGGTGGGAGTATAAGATTTTCTCAGAAAGGGTGAGAGGTTTACCTACAGATTTACGGGCTGCTTCAATACGAGAAGGCATTTTCTCGTAAACAGCTTTAATCATATCAATATCAAAAGCCATGAAAAATATTTTTAGTGGTTTGTTCTATTTTGATAATCAAAATCGGGTCGCTAAGTTATCAAAAATCAAATAATTGAGAGAACCAGATAGAGAAATGTTCTCATTGTTTCTTTAGAACTTACTTCTTTTCAACTTGGAGTTGAGTCATAAGCTTCATCGAACTCTGCTTTAATTCTTCATACGCATCTGAGAGCCTTTTATTTCGATTATAAGCCAAGTATACTAAATCAATAAATTCTCTATCGTTTATTACAACTCTAATGATTCTATCTACCTGTTGTTCTGAAATTGCGATTTCATCCAAGTCATCATAGGGCTCTATTAGGGAAAGTACTTGTTTTCTCACAAGGTAGGGCTCAAACTGTTCTTCAATTAGCTTACTGCATGTTTCTTGAACGATTTCAAGCTTATTCAGTGAGTTGATGTATTGCCCTAGAGACTCTATAATATCGACAGATTTGATGGTTCTTATTTCCCCTGATGAAATTAAACTCTCACTAATTACATTGGAGGCGATATATAGCTTGGGCTCTAATATTTTCTTTAAAGCTGATCTCAAAGTGTCTTCGCCAATTCTTCGGTTGGCTGTCTCGAGTAAGTAACCAAATGAAAGGAGTTGTTCGTTGGTAGTCTTTTGATGATCAGATAATTCTGAGGTATTAGAACGAATATCTTTATTGAGCTCATCTAGCAGGTCTAGCTCTAAAATTTCTGTTTGCTTTTCTTCATTCCAGTTTTGGATTGTTAAAGCCAAATGGATGCCAGCTACAATCACAATGAGTTGAATGATAATTTTTCCAATGCCTCCCAATGACAAGCTTCGGGTTTCTCCTTCCAATTTGTATTTGTTACTCATATGTCAGAAAATCAATAAGTTGAATATAAAGATAAGCATTCCAATGAGCATCACTAAAGCACTGTATGGAAGAATGTCTTTCGCTTTGAGTTGGGTGATACCCAATAGAGGCAATGCCCAAAAGGGTTGGAGCATATTGGTAAGTTGGTCTCCATAGGAGAGTGCCATAATGGTTTTAGGAATAGAAACGCCCAAAGTTTGAGCTGCTTCAGTGACGATTGGACCTTGTACTACCCATTGACCACCACCACTAGGAACAAAAACGTTTACTAGTCCAGCACTGAAGAATGTAAAAATAGGAAGGGTAACTTCGTTGGAGATGGCCACGAAGGCATATGAAATCTCAGCACCCAGTCCGGAGTATTTCATAATTCCCATAATTCCGGCATAAAGGGGGAATTGAATAATGATACCAGAGGCTCCTCCAATTGCTTTTTGAATAGCACTGAGAAAACCTGCAAATGAGCCATGCAAAAGAATACCTAGTCCAAAGAGTAATAAGTTAATATAGTCCAGATCAATAAATCCTAGGCCAGTATCAGACGGGTGATTGAAAGCTTTTCGAACAGCAATAATGCAAATGAGCAACCCAAGAGCGATTGCGGGAAATTTAGCATGATCTATTTTTTCAGCTCCTATTGCTACTGTTTGAGTCTTTTTCTTGTGGCTCTTTAATTTCATTTCCATTGGTTTGGAAGGAGCAAGTTTGCCAAGCATATAAAGGCTCAACGGAATTAGAAGAATCAAACATAGTGATGTGCTGATGTTCATTCCTGAAAGGGTAGTTTGCTCAATACCAATTACGCCAATTTGGTTGGTCAAAAAGTGGTCTGCACTTGAAACAGTGAGTGGAGCGGAACCCGATAGGCCTCCATGCCAACACATCATGCCCACATAGCCAGAAGCTCCTATGAGTGGGTAATTAATAGCGAGGTTCTTTTCCTGAGCACGCTCTGCAACTTTTCTGGCGAAAATTGCACCAAAAACAAGACATAAGCCCCAGTTGAAAAAGCTCAAAAGAATGGTGACAAAACTCACCAATAATGCAGCTTTAGCAGTCGTGTTACAGTATTGGGTGAGGGAACCAATAAGTCTATTAAAGAGTGGAGTTAGTGCAAGTGCATGACCTAAAATTAAAATGAGAGCCATTTGCATGGTAAAAGCTAAAAGCTCCCAAAAGCCTGTTTGCCAATACTCAAGGATCTTTATAGGGTAGGTTGAAACTGCATTCTCAGGTCGCTGCGTAAAAACCAAAGCCAACAAGTAAACCACTATAGTTAGTATAATGGCTATGGCAAAAGGAGAGGGGAACAAGTGATAGAAAAGCCTCTTGAATCGTTGGTTAGGTTGCATGCTTAAAGATGCAAATTCTTATGCAAATTAAGTAAGTGGTTAAAACCACTCAACTCGAAAGTTCGCTTTTCTTAAGCCACGGTAAGCTCGCTCGAACTAAGTTAAGTCCTCCAAAAACTCTAGCGTATCCACTCCATCGGCATAATCCCATAGTTCAGGAGACTGGGCAGTACCAAATGGTAAGCTTCCTTCATACCAGGCATCTTTAGAGACTATACACTGGATTTTATCCTGCTCTGAAGAAAGATTCAACGCTAATTCTGCTTCATTCTTAAAGGTCTCGTAGAAAACCACAGAAATTGGAGAAACCATCTCCTTGGCTTCTCTCATTAAGAAGAAACCTGAATCAAGGTGTGGTTCTCTATTGACCAGATAAATAGATTTATTATAGTCGTAATTGTTTCTGTATTTGTGGTGATCTAAGGCTGAGGAGAATTTGTCCATTGAGCCAATAAGTTTTGGCAGTTCATAACCTTCAGGGATATAGATTTTAGCCACATTTCTGCAGCCTAGACTGTAATAAGTAAAGATGTCTTCACCCAGAGCTTCAAAGTCTTCTTTAGTTTCATTACCACTAATAATTCCTATTGAGACCCTGTTTTGACGAATCACATGAGGGTATTTTTGGAAGTAGTGCTTGAAGTACCTGGCAGAATTGTCCGAACCCGTAGCGATCACAGCATCTATGTCTTTCAGTTGTTCAACCTCAACAATGAAGTAATGAAACCTATCATCAATAGCTGTCAATGCTTTAAGTACAGCTTTCATGAGAACAGCATCCTGAGAAGAGAACTTAAGACAAGCAATATGGCCACTAATAAGCACGGAAAGCACATCGTGTAAACCCACCATTGGAATATTACCGGCTAAAACCAATCCCACTTTTTTGGGAGAAGCAGCAGGCTTATGATTCGAAACCCATTGCTCTAACTTTTCTGGAGTTAGTGCGAAAGCCCAAGCATCAAATGATTTCCGAATACTTTGTACAGTAAACCAATTGTTGGTATTAGCAGCAGCCTGACATAATGATGCAAATGAGTCAGCATTTTGATTTGCAAACCATTCACCCAGTTTTGATAAGGCTGAAATTCTTTCTTTTTGTGTCATCTCCATAATTCTATTGCAAAAATACGTTTTAAGATTTCGCACAAGAACTATTACCTATTACTTTTGCGGCAAATATTTAAGAAATCTGAAACTTAGGCTTCATTTTATTGTTGCACTAAGGACTACCAATAAAAGATAAAGCGCAATGGCAATAATTATAACAGACGAATGTATCAACTGCGGTGCATGCGAACCTGAATGTCCGAATACAGCTATATATGAAGGTGGAATGGAATGGACCTGGGGTGGAGGTACTGACCTGAAGGAAGTAGAGATGGAAGACGGTACATCAGTAGACGCTAATGAACCACAAGAACCAGTTTCTGATGAATTCTATTATATAGTTTCCGGAAAGTGTACCGAATGCACAGGATTTCATGAGGAGCCACAATGTGCGGCTGTTTGTCCTGTAGATTGCTGTGTGGATGATCCTGACTACAGAGAAACTAAAGAAGAACTAGAAGCCAAGAAAGAATGGCTTCATGTTTAGTGAGCTCTACTTTATTAAAATAAAACTTTAGAAAAGGTTTCTTCTCAAACTTGAGGAGAAACCTTTTTTGTTATCCTTTACCTCTTTCAATCGAAGAGCTTATGATTGCCTCAAATTCTGATTTTGAAATAAATTGCGGTTCGTAGCTGCCACCGTGAATTTGTATTTGTTCGTAAAAACTTCTCATGTGATTTCTACTTCCTTTATTCAGGTTTTCATAGGTGATAATAATGTCTGAATTTTCAATGACAAGTATCGCTTCGTTCAAATCTGATATGTCTAAATCTTCTATTGTTGCCCCAACAATTAAAGCGTCTAAAAGACTTTGAGAACCTTGACTGATCAATGTGCTGTATAGCTGTTGTAGGTCAGGATTAGTAAAAACACCGGCTTCATTGTTTCCAACAGGATCATTAATTTGATACTTGTTGAGTAAAGCTAGAACCGCTTCTGTATGACTTTGCTCACTATTGGCAATATTATTAAAAGTTACCAATCCCCATCGTTCGTAAAGATATGAATAAACATCTCTTGCCAGCATCTCCTCTTCACGCATAAAAGCTAAGCTATTCTTCTCAACCTCTGACAAAGGCGCTGTTGCCATTTCATTATTCTCTATCCCATTTTCTGGATTAACGTCCTCTGAGCAACTGTTCAAGAATGGTGAAGAAATTAAAATGAATGCAAGCAGAGTTATCAATTTTGCCGTCTTCTTACGCTGATTATTTATTTTTCTCTTTTCCATGATTTCTACTTTTTTGAAGTAAATGTCATGATTAAAAAGGATTGACTTTGTAACACAGGTAGCACTTAAAAAAAGAGAGATATGGTGCCTCGTTAAACCATTTTTTTGAAGCACTGAAGTCAATTACTGAAACTTCTAAGAAGAAAGTCCTGAGAGAGGTAGAAACTATAAAAATCTTGTTCTAGGATATTTGAGACAATATTTAATTTTTCTGAGACGAAACACCCCATGCATTGAGGTACATCAGTTTACTCGGTTTACTCCCATATCGAAGTTCTTTCCATGCCGTTCCACTAATAGATTCGAACTTCAGTCCATCTGACGCCTCGAATACGTAAAAGGCAAAACTTAAGTCTGGCTCATTGTGATAGCTATCGCTTACATAAACACCAAACTCATTAATGACCATAGATTGATTATTTTTCAAACTGAATTTAAGATCGGTCCAGTTGCAACCAGTAGTACATTTCATTTTAACCATGTCACCACTTCTTTTTACTTCAATTTTAAATGGTGCCAAATCATTTGGAATAGTAGAGGTGGAAAATAAGGCAGAAAGGAGAATAATTGTTGAAATGATGCTTTTCATAATATTGTGTTTAGTTGATATAAATTAAGACATTTTACCTCTCTTAATCAAATAGGATTTAAGAATTTGATCAAAGCCCTGATTGATATCGGCTTCAATCAGGTCGATCTTGAGCTTGGCACACTTTAAATATAGTTCTTGTTGATAGGTGTCCATTTGCTCACGAAATGCCTTCTTAATACTGGCAGGGTTCAATCTTACTTTTTCCTGAGTCTCAGAGTCTATGAATTCATAGGGTCTGTCTTCAAAATCAAAGTCTAGTTCTGTGTGATGGTCAGTGACATGGAACAGCAAAACCTCATGCCTCCTGTGTTTTAAATGTTGCAGTGCCGACATTAATTCATCCTCATTGGCCTCATTATCAAACATATCGCTAAAGATAATGACCAAGGATCTTCTATGAATTTTCTGTGCCAGCTGATTGAGGATGGCTGCTAGATTGGTTCTCTTTTCACTTTTTGGTTTGTCCAATAAATCGCTGTATTGAAGAAATAACTTATGAATGTGTGCTGCAGAAGATTTTACAGGGGTTTCTATTTCTAATTGATCGCTAAAGGTGTGCAGCCCAACCGCATCGCGTTGCTTGTGAAATAGATAAGTCAGCGCAGCTCCAGCCATTACGCTGAATCTCATTTTACCGAAGTTCTCAGCAGGATAGTACATAGAAGATGACTGATCGATCACCAATTGGCATCTGAGGTTAGTTTCTTCCTCATAGCGCTTTGTGTATAGCCTGTCGGTTTTGGCAAAAAGCTTCCAATCAATATGTCGGGTGCTTTCTCCATTATTGTATAAACGGTGCTCAGCAAATTCTACTGAAAAGCCATGATAGGGAGATTTGTGCAAACCAGTAATAAAACCTTCCACCATCTGTTTTGCCAGTAATTCAATGTTACCCAGGCCTTTAATATCTTCTAATGAGAACTGCATATAAACTTGCTATTTTACGGTTAACCTATTTAGCGTGAGAATACTTCATAAACTACTCAAATTAAACTATTACGTTATAGCTTTTATTTTTATGGCGTTTGCAATAGTAATTATTAATGGTTTATATTAGTCCAGTTATTTTTCTAATATCAACTGAAACTAAGACTAAATACTTTGGGAAGTGGAAGATAAGGACAGGAATGAGATTTTTTCAAAGAGGGTAAGGGCAGGAAAAAGAACCTATTTTTTTGACATCAAAGCCACTCGATCAAACGATTATTATTTAACAATCACCGAAAGCAAACGAAAGTTTAAAGACGATGGTTTTAGCTATGAAAAGCACAAAATCTTTCTTTACAAAGAGGATTTTGGAAAGTTTGTGGAGGCTTTGAACGATGCAGTAAACCATGTCAAAGATGAGTTATTGCCAGATGTGGATTTCACGCAGTTCGACAATGAAGACTACCATGTAAAGGCGAGCACTGATCAAGACAGTGAATTAAGCTGGGACTAATAATCAATCAACGAAATTTGAAAGGGGCTTTTGCCCCTTTTTTAATTTGATCCAACCGAGCCTCGAAAACAATTATTGTTATCTTTGCGCCCTGTTTAAAACTAAGCAAATTCTTATTACGCCATGGGTTTAAAATGCGGGATTGTTGGTCTGCCAAATGTTGGAAAATCAACTCTATTCAATGCCATTTCTAGTGCAAAAGCTGAAGCAGCAAATTTTCCATTTTGTACCATCGAACCCAATGTTGGGGTTGTAACGGTTCCGGATGAGCGTTTAGATATACTTAAAAGTCTTGCTAATCCGCAAAAAGTTTTGCCTACAGTAATTGAGTTTGTAGACATTGCAGGCCTGGTTAAAGGTGCAAGTAAAGGAGAGGGGCTTGGTAACAAATTTCTAGCTAATATTCGTGAAGTAGATGCCATTATTCATGTTATCAGATGTTTCAAGGATGATAACGTAGTACATGTGGCTGGTGGTGTAGACCCAGTTTTCGACAAAGAGATTATCGATACCGAACTTCAACTGAAAGACCTTGAGTCTATCGACAAGAAGATTCAGAGACTTCTTAAAATTGCCAAGTCTGGTGATGCTAAGGCTAAAAGAGAACTTGTAGGCTTAGAAAAATTCAAAGCTGCCATGGAAGCTGGGGCTAACGCTAGGTCTGTAGAGGCAGATGCTGAGGAACTGGCTGCAGTTAAGGATCTTTCACTGCTTACTTTGAAACCGGTTATATATGCTGCCAACGTAGAAGAAGCTGCTATTCACACAGGAAACGAGCATGTAGAAGCTCTGAAAGAGGCGGTGAAAAACGAGGAAGCAGAAGTATTAGTGATTTCAGCATCTATTGAATCTCAAATAGCTGAATTAGAGGAGCCTGACGAAAAAGCTATGTTCCTTGAAGAGTATGGTTTAAAGGAGTCTGGTTTGAATAAGTTGATAAAGGCCTCTTACTCTATTTTAGACTTAATTACCTATTTCACTGCTGGACCTCAAGAGGTTAGGGCCTGGACAATCACAAAGGGTTGGAAGGCTCCGCAAGCAGCAGGCGTAATTCATACAGATTTCGAAAAAGGCTTCATTCGTGCCGAAGTGATTAAGCTACCAGATTATCAGCAATACAAGACCGAAGTTGCTGTAAAGGAGGCTGGTAAAATGTCTGTGGAAGGAAAAGAATACATTGTGAAAGACGGAGATATTATGCATTTCCGCTTTAATGTTTAATCCATCACAAATAAACAATTGATTTTTTTCTCAAACATTAAACAATTTTTTCAAGCGCTAGGTTAAACCTGTATTCATCACCAAATGTGTGTTGGTACAGGAATTTTGACATTTAACTTAGAGCAAAGTGAGAATCAGGGTAATTTTTAGGCTACAGAATAGGGGAGCTTACCTTCCATTTCATCATCAACACATTTTAGCACAATTTCTAAAAGGTGTGCTAGTGAAAGGTGGAAATGAGAAATTCATTAATTATGATTTCTTTAATTTCTCAGGCCTGAAAGGTCAGACCAAAATTTCGAGAAATGGATTGCACTATTACTCCAATCTAGTCACTTTGGTTGTTTCTTCTGCAGATAAAGAATTCCTTGATTATCTATTAGACCAGCTTTTTGAATTTGACAGCATTGAATTGGGTAACCTTAAGGTTTCTCCTGCATTCACGGAGTTAGAAAAGGCAATTGAATTAGGAGGTGAAAATAAATTCATTTGTATCTCTCCGATGGTGCCGTTCAAAGCGAAATTCAATGACGAAACTTCTAAAAAGTTTATTTCACCAGAGTCAGATGAATTTTCAGACCTAATGTATGAATCAACTTTGCTGAGGTTGGAACAAACAGGCTTGTATGCTCCAGAAGACTTTGAACGATTCAAGAAATTTCAATTGGTTCCTGATACTACTTACTTAAAAAAGCTGCAGGAGAAGGAGAAAAAATTCGCTAGAATTTATTCTGTCTTCGACAATGATGTGAAATACGAAGTGAGAGGTTATACCCTTCCATTTAAATTATACGCTGAAAAGGAAGTTCAAGAATTCTTGTTCAACTGTGGTTTAGGCAATTATACTTACAAGGGTTTTGGAATGTTAGATATTGCTAATGCCGACCCAACAGAAAGAACGGAAAGGTATCATTTCAATCGGTCTTTGGTTACCGCCTAGTGTTATAATTGAGACTAGAATATGCTACTAATTCATCTCCTCGGCCGCCCATAGGCAAGTAATAGACGAATACCTCATATTGATTTTCAGTATCGAAGTAATTGCCGTCTATCTCAAATGGATTAGTCCCATCAGTAATATAGGAATAGTTATACCAACCTTGTTTAACAACTGTTTCGAGCATATAGGCTTCGGAAATTGGGTTATACTTCAGTTGAGAACTCTCATCTTTTCTCCAACTATTAAATTCTCCTACCACATAAATATTGAAGGAAGATTCAGGCTGTTTGAGCGTGAATGTAGTATTAACGTATTCTGCTGTATTACCACCAGCTCTGCCCTCTAAATCACGGATGTAAAACTGACCATTGATATCTAAGGCTTGCAGATATGCGTCCTTAAAAACCGCATCTGGTCTTAACAGAGCAGCTACACTTTGGCTGCCTGTGTACACCTCTTGTACATTTCTTCCAGAAAAGGTGACTGTTCCCAAGTCAAAACTTCGAAACTCATTGGTGCCAGGGAATTCATTCTCTTCCCCCAGATTCTGATAGCGAATTACTTTACTGTTTTCATCAACGTAAGTTGGGGGTAAGTTGAATTTTATAAGGTCTGGCCTTTGGTTTTGTTTAACGACTACGGTGAATTGAGTTCTCGGATCAACGGCCTTAATTCCTGTATAATTGAGTGTGACTTCAACCCTCTGATTTTGAAATCTCATTTCTTGCATGGAAGAACGAGAAACGCTTACTCCAGCCAATGCCTTTTCCTCATAAACATAGAATTGTTGAGATAAAACAATGTCCTTTTTATTCCTATCGCGGTACACAACGGCAAGGTAATTTCCAGAAGTTCTGAAGCTAGGTATGTCAAACGAATAATGAACGTATTGTTTTTTTGCCTCGGCACTGAATTCAAAATTGGTTATTTCAAATTCATTAAAAGTATCCATATACATATTGGGTCGAAGGTTTGACTCTGACCAATCTGCATTGCAATGAATAAAGTAAACGTTGTAATAGTCAGCATCTTCACTCAGATCATCGAATGAAAGGTTTAGCGCTTTTTGGTTCACTGAAACAATTGGTGAACTTATGGCATCTTGTACAGTATTACCGCTATAATGAAGTTGAACTGTTTTTATTTGGGGCTCATATACTGCATTTTCAAAAAGGAGCTCTTTTTGTCCAAAAAGGGTATTTGACAACAATAAAAGTGCAATGGGTAAATTTTTAAAAGACTTTGAAGACATTTTTAGAAGCAGATGAATTAGGTTTAATTATTGCGGTTACAACCAATTTTAATACCAAAGTGTCTTAGCAAAAGAAGACAGAGCCTTCTTAAGGATCAATGTTCCAAGATATAGAATTAATGAATATTCTGGTATTAGAGCAGGTTTTAACTACAGGTATTTCATTCCACTTCAATCACAAAGTGCCAATAAACAAACCTCTGTTTTAGGTTTTGGAATAGGCTTTAATTATTTCTTAAGCAGGAAAGGGCAGTAGATGCCTAGCTAGCTTCAAGCTCTTCGGCTTCCAAATAGGCATTTTCCCAGTCTTCTTGTAAAGTCTCAAGTTTGGTTTTGAGCTTATCATGCAACTGAGTTTTCTCAGTCAAGGCTTCATGGTCTTGAAACACTTCAGGTTGAGCCATTTCAGCTTCCACTTTAGCAATTTCTGATTCTAAGCTTTCGATCTTAGATTCCGTTTCTGCCAAAGTTTGTTTCAATTTCTTTAAAGCTTGCTCTTCTTGGTTATTTCGAACACGCTTGGGTGCTTCTTTTGGCTTTTCTTGTTTCGTGTCAGCTACTTGAGGTTTATTCTGTAGTTCAGCCTCTTTTTTTGCTTGGAAGTATTCGTACTCCTCATAAGTACCTGGATATACCTTGATCTGCTGATCTTCGATGTACCAAATCTTATTGGCAATTTGAGAGATGAAATGCCTATCGTGAGAGACAATTACGAAAGTACCTTCATATTGCTGTAACGCTTGAATGAGGATGTTCACAGAAAGAAAGTCAAGGTGGTTGGTCGGTTCATCCATCATAAGGAAGTTAGCCTCTGATAAAAGCGTTTTGGCCAAGGCTACTCTAGATTTCTCGCCTCCAGAAAGCACTTTTATCTTCTTGAAAACCTCTTCATTCTGAAAAAGAAAGCAGCCCAGTATTCCACGTAATTCCCTCTCTGTCTTATTGGAACCAGCTTGCTGTAGCTCCTCTAAGACTTCATTGTTGATATTCAAAGCCTCTAATTGGTGCTGCGCATAGAAGGCGGTATTTACATTGAAGCCATTCCTTCTTTCACCCACTACTTTCTCAGTTCCAGCAATGATGCGCAATAGGGTAGACTTTCCTTTGCCATTGGCTCCAATCAAAGCTATTTTATCACCGCGTTCTACTTGAGCGGTGGTGTTTTTGAGGATTTGAAGGTCACCATAGGCTTTTGAAATATCTTCCAATTCCACAATGAATCTTCCTGACTTTTGCTTGAACCCGAATTGGAAATTCATGGTGATGTTCTCATCAACTACATCTTCAATCAGATCGATTTTCTCCAGCGCTTTTACTCTAGATTGCACCTGCTTTGCTTTAGTAGACTTAGCTCTGAATCGTTCAATAAATCTTTCTGTCTGACGTATTTGAGCTTGTTGGTTCTCGAATGCATTCTTTTGAATCTCTTCTCGCTGTTCCTTTTCCTCAAGATAGAATGTGTAATTGCCTTTGTATTGAGTGAGCTTGAAACTTGAAACCTCGACAATGGAAGTCACCACATTGTTGAGGAAATATCTATCGTGAGAGACCACTATAATGGCGCCTTCATAGCTTCTGAGATAACTTTCTACCCATTGAATGGAAGGTAGGTCTAAGTGGTTAGTAGGCTCATCCAGCATCAGTAAAGATGGCTTTTGAAGGAGCAGCTTGGCCAGCATTACACGCATTCTCCAACCTCCGGAGAACTCTCTCAATGGCCTTTTAAGGTCTTCAGTTCTAAAGCCAATGCCTTCTAGAATTGCCTCGGCTTCCGATTGCATGCTGTAGCCTCCTAAGGCTTCAAACTGATCTTGTGCTTTCGTCAACTTCTCTACTAAGTGGTCTTCGTAGTTCACCTCCATTTGATGAAGTAGCTTGTCTATCCTATGCTGTAACACATTAGCCTCTTCGAAGGCTTCCATGGCAATAGAAAGAATACTTTCGTCAGATTGATAGGAGAGCAGGTCTTGGTTAAGGAAGCCAATGGTGCATTCCTTACTCTTGGTGATTTCACCCGATGTCACTTGAAAGTCGCCAATAATCAACCTTAGAAGAGTTGATTTCCCCTTTCCATTCAGTCCAATGAGCCCAATTCGGTCATTTGGTTTTATGTGTAAGTTGGCGTTGTCGTAAAGCGGACGGTCACCGATGTAGTAAGAAAGGTTGTTAATGGCAATCATGACGCAAAAATAGCCTTCGTAAACTCAAAACAAACATACACCTCTGATAAAATAGTTAACCTATGTACAAACTCATTTTGTAGATTTGGACTTATGAAAAGAATAACCCTATCTCGTTTAGTCTATTCTCTGGTCTTTGGCTGTCTCATGTGCGTTTTAAGCTGTGAAAGCATAGCACAGAGTAAGCGAATGTCAGAATACGATGCCTTGTTGAAAAACATTAATCTTCCAGAAGGTTTCGAAATTTCCATTTATGCCTCGAATATTATTGATGCCCGTTCTTTGGCTAGAACTGAAGATGGTAAGACAGTTTTCGTGAGTAATAGAAGAAGAAGAAATGTTTACGCCTTGACAGATACCAATGGTGACATGGTGGCCGATAAAGTAGATACCATACTTACTGGTTGGAACTCACCCAATGGTGTTGCCTTTAAAGATGGAGACTTATATGTGGCTGAGATTAGCAAGATTCATAGGTTTCCAGATATCATGAATAACCTGAGCGACCC
>CAYGKL010000039.1:17123-26600 GCA_964350505.1 uncultured Roseivirgaceae bacterium
TTTGAACCCCATAGTGCACCGCTCGGTTTGAGATTCTATCAAGGAGATATGTTTCCGGCCAAATACAAGAACAATATCATTGTTGCACAACATGGTTCTTGGAATAGATCGCCTGAGGCGGGTCATATAGGATATCAATTAAGATTTGTTCAATTAGAAAATAACGAAGTGGTGAACAGTGAAATATTCGCTAGTGGTTGGTTAGACAAAGAAACCAACAAAGGAATGGGTAAACCTGTAGATATTTTAGAGATGCCTGATGGATCTATTCTAGTTTCAGACGATGTAGCTCATTGTATCTATAGAATTTCTTACAAGAAATAAGATTCATTAAATGATATCAAAAAGCTGTCACCCGATGCCTCGGGATGGCAGCTTTTTTAGTTAATATAGCATATGTTAAAAGTTGAAAAGGTTCATAAAAAATACTCAGGTGAGGACTATGCTGCGGTGATAGACCTTTCTTTTCAGCTAGATGATTGCGAAATACTGACCATTGTGGGAAGGAGCGGATCAGGAAAGAGCACTTTGCTCAGAATGATTGCGGGTTTGATGAAGCCAGATGCTGGTAGTATTTCATTCAATGGAGTTCTACTCGAAAACCCTGATGAACAATTGATCGCTGGTCACGAAAAGATCAAAATGGTTTTTCAAGACTTTCAGGTAAAGCCTAACATGACAGTGGCTGAGAATATTAAATACAAGCTCCTTCATTTCAATAAGGAATTTCAAGATGAAAGAACCGAAGAACTACTGGAACTTTGCGGACTGTTAAACTTTGCGGATAAAAAGCCTCATGAACTTTCAGGAGGTCAAAAACAGCGATTATCCTTAGCTCGAGCATTAGCAGATGATCCGGAACTGCTATTGATGGATGAACCATTTAGTAATCTAGACCCCATTATTAAAGAGGATTTGCTGATTGAACTGACTCAAATAGTTCGAAAGGAGGGTATAGGGTTGATTCTTGTAAGTCATGACACTCATGATGCGATGCTTATTTCTGATAGAATCGCTTACATTGAAGATGGAGAATTGATTCAAATAGGGTCTCCTGAAGTAGTATATAAGCAGCCTTCAAACTTTTCTATAGCTCATTTCTTCGGGCGAATCAATAATATTTCTGATATGGTGAAGACACCTAATTCATTCGTTAGGGCAGAAGATATTATCATTGGTGAATCTGATTTTAATTTTGAGGTCCGTATTGTGAATTGTCGATTTCTTGGTAAAAGATACTTAATTCAGGCTTTAGTGAATAATTCAACCCCTGTAATGTTTTACTCTTCGTCTGAAATTGAAGCCAAAAAGCTTGTGGATATTGGCTTCCAAAATTCATCTGTTTTACAATTTTCCTAAGAATGCCATCTCAAATAGGGTTTTAATTTTTATCTTCGTTTCTGAATCGTTTTTAATACCTCCTCAACAGCCATCAACTAGCGACTTATCTGTCGGTTTTTTTACTTATCAACTATTACAACTATTATGAAGAGATCATTATTCACCTTGATAATTTCGAGCTTTATTGCTCTGAGTTCACTTCAAGCTCAAAACTTGAGTAAAGTTTATGGCGCAATGGCCGAAGAAGATTGGGAAGTGGCTTTAACAGAGCTTGAGCCTATTCTTGCTAAGAAAAAGAAGAATTACGAAGCTATTTGGTTAGCCGGTATTTGTCATACCAAGCGCTATAGAATGGACAAAGCCTTTGAATTGTTTACTGAGGCAGCGCCTTTGGCAGAAGAATTACCTTACTATTGGATTCCTTTCGCTGAAGCCTATTTAGTAGCAGAGAGGGTAGATGATGCAGAAAGAACGATTAGAAGACTTAATGTCAATCAGTTAGAAGACTATGAACAAGCAGATTGGTACGCCTTGTTCAATAAAATTCAGAATGCCAGAAAGTTTCTTTCAAACCCGAAGGAGATAATTGTTAAAAACTTAGGTCCCAATGTGAATACAGAAGGGAACGAGTACAGTCAAATTGTTACCGAAAATCAGAGAGGTATATTCTTTACCGCTAGAAGAATCGGTTTAGGTGAAGTGGCAGATGATGGAGAGAATTATGAGCAAGTAATGACAGCCGAAATGAATGAGGTTGATAATTGGAACAAGGATAAACCTCTTGCAGGTTATGCGTCCGATGGCACTTTTGATGCACCAATTCAACTTCTTAATAATGACAGTACGCTCGTGACCTATAGGGAAGAGGATTTGTTTATGTCAAAATTGGGTGCAGATGGTGTATGGGGGGATAGAGAAGAACTACCCATAAATACTGGAAAATGGGAGCCGCATGCTTTTGTGTATAATGAAGGTAATTCAATCATTTATGCATCTGACTTTGCTAATGATGATGAAAATTCAGACCTCTACATTGTTCATAAGGACGCTACGGGTAAGTGGTCAAAGCCTTACTTTATAGAAGAATTAAATACACCTCAAAGAGAGGATGCCCCTTTTGTGGCAGATGATGGCACCTTATATTTTTCATCCAAAGGGCATGACACTATGGGAGGGTATGACATCTTCCAAACAAGACTAGACAGTGCAACTGGGAAATTTTCTAAACCCGAAAATATGGGTGCACCCATCAACTTACCAAATGATGATACATTCTTTACCCTTTATGGAAAGAATGCTTATTTATCCTCTAGCCGTCCTGATGGATTTGGTCAGGTAGATATCTACAGAATCATCATGTTCAATAAATCTCAGTTACAAGGTAAGCTCTTGGAGTGTGATGAAACAACACCAGTTCCATTTGCGCAGGTAAAGGTTGTTGCCGAAAACGGTGAAGAATTTACGACTACTACCAATGAATTTGGGGTTTATAAAATGGTCATGCCAATCGAAAGAGACTTCACTTTAACCGCTACTAAAGATGATGAAGTGGTTTATGAAAAGTCTCATGTGATTCGTGTGTTGTTCAGAGATGAATTTGATATTGAGCAAAACTTCTATGTGGGTTGCGATAGAGTGGAGAAAGAAATATATGTGAAAATGATCAATAGCTTTGATTTAGATCCTACTAACCTACCTGTGGATGAAGTTTCTACCGAAGGAGTTGAAGTTGTTGTTGAAGAGGAGCCAGAGCCTGTGGTTGAACCTGCGCCTGTTGTGGTAGAGGAAGTGGTTGAAGAGACGCCCCCTGTAGTTGAAGAAAAAGCCGAAGCTTTACCAATTGCAGCTGTAACTCCAGAAAACATTGAACTACCGATGGTTTACTTTGACTTTGATAAGCACAATGTAAAGTCTGATTTCTTTGAAAGGCTCGATGAAGCTTCTGAATTGTTAGTTAGAAGAAGAGATTTAAGAATTATGGTGGCAGGTCATACTGATGCTTACGGTACTAATCCATATAATGTGGCTTTAGGTCAAAGAAGATACACTGAGGTATATAATTACTTGGTGAATAAAGGAGTAAATCCAAGCCAGTTAGCTACAAAGACATTTAGTGAGGATATTCCAGTCGCTTCGAACAGAACCGTTCAAGGTAGAGCATTCAACAGAAGGGTTGAGCTTTACTTTATAGATGAAAACGGTAACCGAGTAGAATACTAATACACTCTGATAAATTGATTTGAAAAGGGCTCCAATTGGAGCCCTTTTCATTTATAAATGCTTTTAGGGCTTTTTTAACGCGCATATCATTAACGTATTGCACAAGGTTGTTAGAAGAGTACACAAATTACACCTCTCACAGATAAGTTATTCAGTCGAATTTATTACTCTCTAACTAGTGGCAGAGTAGAGCACCTGAGTAATCCACTTAGTTTAGAGGTTTCACTGTATTTCACAGGATGGCATTTAATACCTCTGATTTCAAGCTCTTGAATTAGCCTTGAAAAGTTCTTTTCGATCAATACATCTTTAGGGCCGATGGAAAACACGTTCGGAAACATGCGGTTTTTTTCATCTTGACTGACTCGGATAAGGTTTTCTTCACCAAACAGATCAAAGATTATTTTTGGTTTGTGAGTAAATCCAGCTTCAAAAAAGATAGCGTATTTATCTCCAACAGGTTGAAATGCACAATCTAAATGAAGAATGTTCACTTTAGGGTCATCACTTATTACTAACGCTAAGGCATGAAACTGTTTATGAGGAAACTGACTCTTTAAAAATTCAAAGCCCTCCATATTGGTTCTTTTGCTGATGCCTACTAGTACATGCTCACCATGAATCAATACATCACCTCCTTCTATGGTCGCGCCCTCTGGAACTCTAATGATGTTTTGAGGGTCAATCTGATCTAAAACAAACTGAATCCCCACTATTTCACCCTGACGGAGAGATTCTTTCATATTGGCCACAACGAACTTATCGTCTATTACAAAGCCTATATCTCGGGTGAAAATCTGTTTTTTATTGGAGAGATTTTGTGGTTGTATTACTTCAACTCCTGCATTTTCCAAAGCTGCTTTTGCTTCTGCAATTTCTGCTTGAACATCTTCAGGTGTCGGATATGTGCCTTGTTGCTTATTCATTTTAGCCACGGGGTTGATCTCATAGGGTTCGCCCTGATCTGTACCGATTCCAAGTACAACAGTTTTTAATCGGTTAGTTTCACTTGTAATATGAAGGGGCAGATAATTCAAAACAGATTTTTTTGTGAAGCACAAAGTTAAGGATGCCCCTTTGACGATCAATCAAATGCCAATTTCTTTAGGCAATCGGTGGAATAGAAGAAGAGACTATCTCAGCCTTAGGCTCTTTTAACTTTTTTAAGGCGCGATAGCTCAGTATGAGACAAACCAAGGAGAAGACAGCGCCCAAAGCAAAGGCTGCACCAGGAAAATAATGATCTGGCTTGGTAAAGAAATAGAAAGTTTCCCCCATCATTAAAGGCCCAAAAATAGAGGAGAGGCTCATAAGACTTGTGAGTCCACCTTGTAATTCCCCCTGCTCATTATTAGGCAATTGAGTCGACATGATCCCTTGCAAAGTTGGGCCTGCAAGTCCCCCCAAGACATATACAGCAAGAAAGGTATAAAGCATCCAGGTTTGTGAAGCGAAGGCAAAAAGGGCCAAGCCAGCAAAGTTGAAAAAGAGGCCTAAATAGATGGTTTTTTTGTTCCCCAACTTTTTAATAACCACTCCAATCAATCCACCTTGAACTATGGCTACCATTACACCGACTACTGTTAGCGAAAAGCCAATTTCTTTTGTTCCCCAACTAAATACCTCAGCTCCAAAATATGACCAGGTAGACTGAACACTATGCCCAGCTATATAAATGAAAAATAAGGCAGTAGACAAGCCAAGAACTATTGGATTCTTTTTCAATTGCTTTAAAGAGCCTATTGGGTTGGCTCGTTTCCAACTGAATTCCCTTCTATCTTTTTGAGGTAGAGATTCTGGGAGTACAAAGTAGCCATAAAGGAAATTGACCATGGTAAGAGCAGCAGAAACATAAAATGGCACCCTCAGTCCATATGCGCCAAGTAAACCACCAACCGCTGGGCCTATGATAAAGCCTAGTGCAAAGGCAGCTCCTAAGAGCCCGAAGTTTTTGGCTCTTTTTTCAGGCGGACTTACATCTGCAATATAAGCTGAGGCTGTTGTGAAACTAGCTCCGCAAATTCCTGCAATAATTCGCCCAACAAAGAATAAGGCAATGGTTGGTGCTAAAGCAAGGAATAGATAATCAATGCTGAGGCCGAATAGTGCAATGAGCAATACTAGTCGCCTTCCGTATTTATCACTTAATCCGCCAAGAATAGGGGCGAAGATAAACTGCATAATAGCATAGACAGTAACCAGTTGTGTTCCGACTCTAGAAGCTTCTCCATAAGTTAGGTTACCCAATTCTCTGAAAAGATCAGGGAAAATAGGGATCACTATTCCCAATCCTATAATATCGATTAAGACGGTGATAAATATAAAGCCTAGTGCTGGAGTTCTCTTAGACATATTTGAAATGCAGGCGTGAATTTAGAGTTTTGGAATGAATTAACTATGGAATTTTTCACCGCATTATGACCGCCTTATCTGTTTTCTAAATAACAGAACACGCTCATGCTTATCAAGTTCAGTCATTTTCTACTATCTTCATTTTTTGTCTGCCTATGAAGAAGTTTAAGTTTCCCTCAGCTTATTCCACCTTATATATTATCATCATCTTTTCTGCTCTTGCTACTTGGCTTATGCCAGCAGGTAGCTATGATACTTTGAGTTATAACGATACCTCCTTTATTATTGAGGGGAACAATCCAGCTACCATACCAGCTACACAGGCCAACTTAGATAGTCTAGGGTTGAAGATGGAATTGTCTAAGTTTTCGGAAGGGAAAATTAGAAGACCGGTCTCCATTCCAAATACATACAATGAATTAGAGGCCAATCCGCAGGGATTAAAAGCCATTCTGTTTGCACCGATCAAAGGGATTTACGAATCGATTGACATCATTTTATTTGTGTTGATCATTGGTGGTTTTATCGGAGTATTCCAACATTCAGGTGCTTTAGACAAAGGAGTGGGGCTATTGGCCAAGCGAATGGAAGGACGCGAAAAGTGGTTGATCATTTCATTGATCCTTTTGATTGCCTTAGGCGGTACTACCTTTGGCATGCAAGAGGAGACCATAGCCTTTTATCCCATTTTGGTGCCGATATTTTTAGCTGCAGGTTATGACCTCATTGTGCCTGTTGCAGCGGTTTATGGTGGTTCGTGTATCGGTTTGATGGGAGCTTTGATTAATCCTTTTGGAACCATCATAGCTTCGGATGCAGCAGGGGTGAGTTGGACAGAAGGTATTGAAAGTAGAATTGCCATGTTGGTTTTAGGTTCGGTGGTGCTTATTTGGTACATCGTGCGGTATGCCGAAAGGGTTAAAAAACATCCAGAGTCATCTATCTTGTATGGCTTGAATGTCAAGAATCCTTTTTCGCACAAAGGCGAGAAGGTTGCTGCGGGAAAAATGACTACCACAACCTGGGTACTATTGATTTTATTCGCTCTGACCTTTGGGGTGATGATATATGGTGTCTCTACTTTAGACTGGTGGTTCGAAGAAATGACAGCTTTGTTTTTATTGGCGGCCATTATTTTGGGGGTAATTCAAAGGGCTTCTGAAAGCGACTTTGTTATGGCTTTTGTGAATGGTGCGAAAGATTTGCTTGGCGTGTCTTTGATTATCGGTGTTGCCAGAGGGATCACCATCGTATTGAATGAAGGATTGATTTCAGGTACCTTACTTAATGAAGCCTCAAGCTTAGTTTCTGGCACTTCTCCTTTGGTTTTCCTGCCCATGCTAATGATCGTTTTCTTTGTCTTGGCCTTCTTCATAAGCTCATCTTCTGGTTTGGCTTTAGTAAGTATGCCTATTATGGGAGCCTTAGCGAATATAGTTGGTGTACCCACAGAGGAAATTGTAAATGCTTACCTTTTTGGTTTTGGCTTAATGCAATTCATAACTCCTGCAGGAATGATTCTTCCTTCACTCGCCATGGTGAACGTTCCCTACAATGTCTGGCTCAAGTTTGTTGTTAGGCTACTGATACCACTGGCTATTCTTGGTGCAGCTATTCTAGTGGTTGGTTATTTGGTTTGATTAATCAATGGAGATACTTTTCTACCAATGAGTTCTATCGATTTCATGAGTTTGGAATGGTCTAAGCCTACATCCATTTGAAAAGTGATTCTTGAGATACCTCCAAGCGCTTTGCTGTGGCCGAGTATTTTTTCTGCAACCTCTTCTGGAGACCCAACAAGTAAGGCACCGTAACGTCCATTTTGTGCATCAAAGCCCTCGCGAGTAACTGGACCAAAACCACGTTCTCTTCCGATGCTATCGAACATCTGTTTGTATCCTGGGAAATAATCAGCTACCGCTTCTTCTTGAGTTTCGGCTACATAACCCAGAGAGTGTAAGCCAACTTTCAACTTATCTGGAGAGTAGCCTGCATTTTGACCAGCTTCCCTATATAAATCTACCAATGGCTTGAATCTATGAGTTTCTCCACCAATAACCGCTAGCATTAGCGGCAGGCCTAAAGAACCTGCTCGAACAAAAGAAGCTGGCGTTCCACCCACACCAAGCCAAATAGGTAGTTTGCTTTGGACAGGGCGAGGGAATATCTCTTGATTGTAGAGTGATGGGCGAAATTTACCTTCCCAAGTAATTACTTCATTGTCTCTAATCTTGAGTAAGAGGTCTAGTTTTTCTGCAAAAACAGCATCATAATCTGAGAGTTTATATCCGAATAATGGAAATGCATCTGTAAAAGAGCCCCTGCCGGCAACTATTTCTGCTCGACCATTGGAGATTAAATCGAGTGTGGCAAAGTTCTGAAACACGCGAACAGGGTCTGCAGCACTTAATACAGTAACAGCACTTGTCAGCCTTATTCTTTTGGTTTTTGCAGCGGCAGCAGCCAAAATCATGGTAGGGGCAGCATCTAAGAAATCTCTTCTATGATGCTCTCCAATGCCGAAAATATCCAAACCAACCTCATCAGCATAGGCAATTCGATCAATCAGTTTATTGATCATTTGACTTTTGTCTAAGCTCTCATTTTTAGGAGATGCTGCGAAACTGTCGATTCCGATTTCCATATTTCTTCGTTTAGCGATGTAATGTTATCACAAATGAATTACTTGGCCGTTAATCTAGGTTAAGAAATAGAGGTGCTTATTAATAGCTTATTAGGTGCACACCGATTTGATTTTTAAGTGACTAGATTGATTTTACAGATTTACTTAAAGGTGATTTCATTCAGCATAAGACCAGAAGCTGGGGCCACTTCACTTAAGTGATCTGAAAACCCAGTTTTAAGACTGTTACTCAGATATTCTAAGTCTATTTGATGTTTGCCTAACAAGGTCAATTGTCCCATCATAATGCGGATTTGGTTTCTCATAAAGCCTTTTCCTCGTACTCTGAAAGCAAAGGAGGTTTCTGGGAAAAAGCTGGCGGTAAGAAAGGTATTGGGTATAATTTCAGAGAGCTCAACATCACGTAGAGTTATAGTCTCGGCCTTTGGCTTCTTTGAGTAAGCTTTAAAGTCGTGTTGACCCTCAAACAATGGTGCACCTTCTTTCATGAGTTCAATATCCAGTTGATCAACAAAAGTGGTCATAAAGGGAGAAGAAAAGGGATTCGCCTTCTGTCCAAAAGCAAAGAGGTAAATGTATTCTTTGAGCTTCGGAGTTTGAATAATGTTGAAGTGCTGGTCAGTCTCTTCAACCTTTAACACTTTGATATCAGCAGGAAGGTTGGCATTGAATAAGTCGATGAAGTGGTTTAGGTTTTCTATCGGTTCATTGAGGAAAAGCTCGAAAACGGCATGATTGGCCGAGACCATTGCATCTGTTCTGCTAGCACCTAAGGTCTTATACCATTTCTGCCCCATAAAGAAGCTCAGCGTACGGTCTATCATATAATGGACCGTTTTTACATTGGGCTGCTTGGCCCAGCCATGAAAGCGATAACCCAAGTACTGAATATGAACTAGATAGAAGTAGGAGGCTTTCAT
>CAYGKL010000040.1:0-4564 GCA_964350505.1 uncultured Roseivirgaceae bacterium
GATAAATCGCCACTGCATTATCCTCAATAATCCGGGATATTGAATTGACCCCTTCGATGTTTTTCAAAGCATCTAATTGATCATCGGAGAAGGAAAATGATTTTCCCTCTAGTGGTACAATTTTGAATTCTGCATCATAGGTGTGATAAACCGATCTCAGAACTTCTCCAAGACCATTAAATACAGATAGCACCACCACTAAAGCCATGGTGCCAATAGCAACTCCAAACATCGAAATCCAAGAAAGTACCTGAATGAAGTTTTTCTTCTTGGAGGTAGTAAAATATCGCTTTGCTATGAATGTGGAGACGTTCAACCTTCTTCGTCTGTAGGGTCTTGCTTTGGAATCTCTAGAGAATCTATGAGAGTATCTAATTTAGAAGCTTGCTCTGCGGTCCTATCTAGGTTGAATGCCAATTCAGGAACAATGCGAACCTCTTTACCAATAGCCCGTCCTAAAGCTCCACGAACCTTTCCTTTATTCATGTCTATATGTTCAAGAACATCGTCTGAATGAATGATTGGGAAAACACTGATGAAAATTTTGGCGAAACTTAGATCAGGACTCATTTCCACATCAGTAATAGTGACCAATTTTCCAGTGAATGTACCCGAAAACTGATGGTGAAATATTTTACTCACCTCTTCTTTGATAAGCTTTGAAAATTTCTGCTGTCTTTTTGTTGCCATTGTACAAATATCTGATTTATTGATTGATTTTCCTTCCTTTGCTTTTTTTACCTTAGCCTCTCATTTAAGAAACTACGCTTGTTAAGTTATTTTAGACAGAACGACCCCTTTAGAGTTTTAGGCCTTTTCGCCCTCATCTTGGTAACGCGTATATTTCTATTTGTTGCTGTTGATATCGATGTGGCAATGGACTCAGAGCTTGCTGAAGGAATTAATGGTTATTTTTCTGGTTATGAAGGCCCTCTTTATACCGTTTTGCAACTCGGCCTTTCGTCTGTACTTACAAATGTTACTCTCAATGTAATTCTAGCATCCATTATTGTTCTTATCAATGCTACTCTTCTGAATTCAATTTTAATAAGGAATTCAGCTTTCGAAGAGAACACCTATATTCCCTCAGCCATATATATTATGCTGATGGCGTTCCATAAAGGCAACTATCTATTATCGAAGGAACTCTTAGGCAGCACGTTTATTTTGCTTAGCTTATCGTACTTACACCAACACATTCGTTTCAGAAATAGTGAAGAGAAAGTACTTAGTACTGGTTCAACTATCGCCTTGGCTAGTCTTTTCTTTTTACCCTACGGCTGGTTCTTAATTCTAGCTCTGATTCTTTTTCTATTCTATTCAGGAACTACAGGAAGGCGCTATTTGCTTCTGATTTGGGGCTTTGTGTTGATTTTGGGAAGTAGCTGGCTTGTTTTTCTCTTTCTAAATGAAGGCAACTTTTTCTGGTCGGGCTACATTGATGGCTTGACATTTTTTGAATTTAATGAGTCACTAGTCATCAACATTGCCATTTGTCTAGGTTTCCCTTTTCTCTTGAGTCTCATAGCGAGTACCACAAATTTGGCTGGAATGGGCATGACCAACCTTCAAATTAATGTGAAGAGAGTTTTTTCTTGGATTGGCCTATTTGGTGTATTTGGTTTGCTGTTCCAATCTAGAGGCTCTGGAACATCGAGCGCTATCCTCATCATAGCGCTGAGCTATTTTTTAACAGAGTATTTATTAGGCTTAAAAAGAAAGTGGTTAGCAGAAGCCGTATTCACCTGTATAATGGTCCTTATGTTGGCGATGCTATACTTCTATCCTATTTATTGACAAGCGATTTTATCTACTCTATTTTGATGTCTTCCTCCTTCAAAATCAGTAGTTAAGAAAGTATTAACAATTTCCATTGCTAGACTGAAGTCGATGAACCTCGCTGGAATACAAACAATGTTCGCATTGTTATGCTGTCTGGCTAATGCCGATAGTTCATTATTCCATACCAAAGCACCACGAACATCTTGATGCTTATTCACAGTCATGCAAACACCATTGCCACTACCGCAAATCGCGATGCCAAAATCTACCTCATTAGAAGCCACTGCACTAGCCAAAGGATGAACAAAGTCAGGATAATCTACAGAAGCCTCAGAATTAGGACCAAAATCTTTCACCTCGTAACCCTTTTCTTCCAATAAGCTTTTCACCTTTTGCTTATATTCAAAACCTGCGTGATCTCCTCCTATGCCTATCTTTTTCATGATTCGTAAAGTTCTTGTTCCCTCCTCTTATTTACTCGTTTCGAGATTAAAATACTAATCTCATATAAGCCTGTTAAAGGCAGTGCAATCAGCACCTGACTAAATACGTCTGGTGGGGTTATTATTGCCGAAACAGTAAGTATTACCACTATAGCGTGTCTCCTATACCTTTTCATAAGGTCGGGAGTAACGATTCCAGCTTTAGACAACATATATGCCGCAACTGGTAATTGAAACATTAGGCCACAAGCTAGAGCAAGGGTTGCTACTGTTCCCAAAACATTGGTTACATCAGGTATATTTTGAATTTGTGCGCTGAGCTGATAATTATATAGGAAGTTGATGCTTAGGGGAGTTACAATGAAATATCCGAAAGATACGCCTGTCAGAAATAGAAAAGTTACAACCCAAACAATACCTCGAGATGCCTTTCTCTCGCTTTTTCTTAGCCCAGGTTTAACAAAGCGCCATATCTCCCAAAAGGTATAAGGAAATGCTAACACCATACCCGCCACAAAAGATGATTTAATGTGAACTAGAAATTGGCCTTGTAAAGTTCTGTTTTGAACTTGAATGTTCATTTCCTCGATACAAAGAGCAGATGACCCAATATAATCACCAATCTCGCAGAGTTTTCTATAAGTCCAAAAATCTGAGTTGGTAGGCCCCATAACGAGGACGTCCCAGAAAAAATCTTTTGCCAGAAAAGCCAAAATTGAGAAGACAGCGATGGACGCAACTGAGCGAACTAAGTGCCATCTTAGCTCTTCCAGATGATCAAGGAATCCCATTTCCTTCTCATCACCATCATGCAATTGATCAAGTGCCAATTAAGATTTGAATAAAGGATAAGTACTCATCCATTCGTTGACTTCATTTTTTACAGATAATAAAGCCTTATCATCATCAGCATTAGAAAGACTTTTGTCAATTAATTCAACAATTCTCTCCATATCTGATTCTATCAGTCCACGTGTAGTGATTGCGGCAGTTCCAACTCTCATTCCTGAGGTTACGAATGGCGATTTGTCATCGAAAGGAACCATGTTTTTGTTGATAGTGATATCTGCTTTTCCAAGAGCAGCTTCTGCAATCTTACCCGTCAACCCTTTAGACCTAAGATCAATCAGCATCAGGTGATTATCTGTTCCGCCAGAAATTAGATGATATCCCATTTTTACAAACGAAGAAGCCATTGCTGCTGCATTCTTCTTCACCTGAACAATGTAGTTCATGTAGTCATCAGTTAGCGCTTCGCCAAAAGCAACTGCCTTTGCAGCAATAACATGTTCTAAAGGACCACCTTGAGTTCCTGGGAAAACGCCACCATCAAGTAACTGAGACATCATTTTAATGTCTCCCTTCAAAGTCTTCTGACCCCATGGGTTTTCAAAATCTTCACCCATCATAATTAGCCCTCCACGAGGACCCCTTAATGTCTTATGGGTTGTTGTTGTTACTATATGACAATGCTCCAGTGGGTCGTTTAATAAACCTCTTGCTATAAGCCCAGAAGGGTGTGAAATATCTGCAAGTAAAACTGCGCCTATTGAGTCAGCAATATCCCTTAATTTAATATAGTCCCAATCTCTGCTGTAAGCCGAAGCTCCACAGATCAACATTTTTGGCTTCTCTTTCTTTGCGGTAGCCTCTACTTTATTCCAATCTATTAATCCAGACTCTTTTTCAACGCCATAAAAAAATGGTTGATAAAGTTTTCCTGAGAAGTTTACCGAGGACCCATGCGTTAAATGTCCACCATGAGACAAATCAAAACCAAGAATTTTATCGCCAGGATTCAAACAAGCTAGCATAACAGCAGCATTCGCCTGAGCCCCTGAGTGTGGCTGTACATTTGCCCATACAGCTCCAAAAAGCTCTTTAACTCTGTCTATTGCAATATTTTCTACCTGATCGACCACTTCACAGCCACCGTAATATCTTTTTCCAGGAAGGCCTTCAGCATATTTGTTAGTAAGCACCGAGCCCATCGCTTCCATTACCTGATCAGAGGCAAAATTTTCTGAGGCAATTAGCTCTATCCCTTTGGTTTGACGGTCTTTCTCCTGATTGATTAGATCAAAGATTATTTGGTCCTTGGCCATGATTTCTTTTTGTGCCAAAAATAGTCTTTGGGTATTGAATTAACAATTAGATTGGCGAACAAGATTAAAAAATCGGGATTTAAGCTTGTTTATATTGAGCTTGCTTAAGGCTAAGCACCTCAAAGATGGATCCAATCACTTGAGCTTGAGTAAAGGGCTTACCAATATAACCATCCAACTTATGTCTTTTTATTCCATCCATCACTTCATCATAAGAGAAGGTGGTGTAAGCTA
>CAYGKL010000040.1:4664-6114 GCA_964350505.1 uncultured Roseivirgaceae bacterium
AAAGATTGGATTTTGTTGTCTATTAAGTAGTAAGATCGCATCCCCATAATATCTCCCTTGTAAGTATTAGTGATTCTGCGGCCCATTTGTCACCCACATTTCAAAAGTTTTTTTAAAACTTTTTGCCTAATGATAATATATCAAGAAAAGATTTATTTAAATGGGGTAAATTCATCGAAACCAGAGGATCGGAAAAAAAATTGAAAAAAATCTCTCTCCTTTGGGTGACATTTCACATTTATAAACACTAAAGGATAGAGAGCATGAGTGAGAACTCGTTGATCTTGCGACTAAAGAAGGGCGAGAAGGAGGCGTTAGAGGAAATTTACCGGAAATATCGGGTCAGTTTCATCAAATGGATTACCTACTCACACAAATGTAGTCAAGAGCAAGCCATCGATATTTTCCAATATGCAATTCTCTCCTTCTATGAGAACGTCTTAGAAGATGTAATTGAAGATATGAATGATGCAGGTGTTAAGACCTATCTGTACTCTATAGGAAAAAATAAATTGCTTTCTGATTCTCGCAAAGACTCTAAACTCTCTTTTAATGAAGAGTTAGAAGAAAGCTTATTTTTTGAAGACTTGGAAGATCAAAACCAAGATAGAGAAGCTAGAATCTTAAAAATCAAAGACATCATCAAAGATCTTCAAAACCCTTGTGCCGACATTTTGAGACTTTTTTACTTCAATAATTTATCCAATGATGAGATAGCAGAAGTACTAGGGTATAAAAATGGTAACACCGTGAAGAACTTGAAGTACAAGTGTATTCAGAGAATTAAGAGACTGTTAGAATAAATGATAATGAGTGATTTTGATTTGATTGATAAGTATTTATCCGGAAAGCTTTCTGCTGAGGATAAACAGGCATTCAGAAATAGACTGCTGAATGATCCTATTTTCAATCAAGAATTTCAAGAGCTCAAAGACATTCGTCTTCACGTTAAGCAGAATGCCCGTAAAGACATAAAAACCTTCTTCAATGAAATTGAGACCTCCATTGAAAAAGAAGAAACAACCAAAGATCAGACTGTTATGAAAAAAGTAATTTCTATTGCCGCGAGCATTGTGCTCATAGCTGCAATTAGTTACGTAGGCCTTTCGAATAGGTCATACGATAACCAAGAGCTCTATGAGGAACATTACTCTGCATACAACAACTTGGCTGGCCAAGTTAGGGGAGGTGTTAATGAAGACCTTTCTGCCGAACAAAAAGCTATGTTGGCTTATGACGCTGGAGATTTTATCACATCTTCAGAAATGTTATCCCAATTAGTTATTGAGGAACCAAATGCCATGAATTATTTCTATTTAGGAATAAGTCAATTGGAAATAGGTGAAGCTAGTGAGGCTATTAAGAGCTTAAACACTGTGGTAAACAACTACTCTGCGTTTAAGGAGCAAGCTAGATGGTATTTAGCGTTAGCACATTTAAGCAACGAAGA
>CAYGKL010000040.1:6214-25901 GCA_964350505.1 uncultured Roseivirgaceae bacterium
ACCCAATAATTAATGCAAAACTCAAAATGACGTAGATCAATCGGGTATTATTTTTTATTGATTCTCTAATTTGAATGTTACTACCTAGGTGTACAAAGCTTGACCAATAATATGGATGACATAAGTAAGAATCGTTTCTATTCAGATAATTTACCTTCATTGTTTTAAGAGACTCACTAAGGCTAGCCCCATCATCCAAAAGCTCTTCATAGAACTCCGTCATTTGCAAGGCAGTAATTTGATCATTTACCTGCCAGAGACTCATCACAATACTCGGCACTCCAATGATGGCAAACCCTCTTGCAATACTGAAAGTACCCTCTCCACTTTCAAGTTCACCAATTCCACTTTCACAAGCACTCAAAACAGCTAACCGTGCATTAATATCAGCCAAATAAAGCTGCCCTGTATTCAGAACGCTATCACTTCCATTGAAAACTAATTTAGAATCAAACCGATTTGTAGTATCCGACAGGCCATGCACAGCCAAATGAATAATATCATACTCTGAAGCAGATTCCATAAAAGCAGCCTTAGAGCCTAAACTTCCTAATAGATACTTGCCGGGAAACTTAGATTGTAAATGTCTAATTTCTTTATCTGTTCCTGGTAGCCCATTTAAACCAGCCCTAGAAATATCTGTAGGTGTTGATTCATTGCTATAGCCGATTGCCAAAATCCCTTCCTTCAAATTTTTCTTTTTCTGAACCCTATTACTTGGGTTAGAAGATAAAAGGTAACTCACCTGATATTGCTTAATTAAATAATCTAGCGTTTTAAAGTTTTTGCCACTTACTTTCTTTGTTACCATCACCTCAAATGGAATTCTGGCAAGAAATTCATCAGGTATTATTACTAGTCTATTGATTCTAGATGGTAGACCATTAATAACTGGCTCCAATAGTTCTTGATAAAGTGCATAAGAAGCTTCACTAAACTGTGCTGCGGTTTCTTCAATAGTCTGATAGTTCGGTGGGGTACTAACAATTCTCACCAACAACTCCATCCTATCTTCAAATTCATCACTCAAAGGAATTTTATTTATACCTCCTCCCTCATTATGTTTCCAAATTAAGTAGATGTTGTCATTGCCATAAAAATATTCGAGAATTACCTCATCCTTACCAATGCTTATTAGCTCTTTATTATCACCAAAAGACAGATCATCATTGATATTATATTCCTTCAGACTTTCTTCAACAGACTTTAACGAATCTTGTATCCTCAAAATATCTTCATTCAAACTCATCACAGAGTCACTTGTGGCACTATTGTCTAAGGCATCGAACATTAAAGATTTTAAATAGTCTAGCTCTGTTTTAAAATCATAAAACCGTTGCTTTAGCTCTTTAGGAATTCTTGGGTTGGTAACTTCTTGGTATTCTTGAGCTTGCTCTAAAAATAAATTCGTTTTGCTCATTTGGGAATACCGCAAAGCCTTGTCGAGATATTTTTCATCCTTCTGCTCGTTCCACAAATCGAAACAAACTTCTATTCCTACTTCATAAAGTTGCTTGAAGTATTGGCTTAAATAAAGCTTACCTTCTTGTTGAACAAAATCTTTTCGATTTTCAACTAAAGCTTGCTGAGTTTCATCCACATAGTTAATGGTGGCCTCTCTGAAATCAGATAAATTCCCAAACCCTTTGATGCGGCCTAATGCCGTAGCTTTTTTTGTTAGGACCTCTAGGGTCGTTAAAGAAAACTTTTGAATTGAATCCGTACTTGGAAAAGTGAGTAGCTCTTGATTATAGCCTAGGTTCGTATTTCGGAGCGCAGAATCATAATTATAAAGTGCCTGATCCCAGGTTTCCCTTGCAGCATAAAAATCACCATTATATCTATAGTGATTGATAAATCCAACATTAGGAGGGTCTAAATATCTCTTTAAGCTATCCAAAGATGCATTCAAATAACTCTGAGCTAGCGAATCATTCTCAAGTTGAGAATAGCGCAACCCTATATTTAATAGCACTCCACTTTTAAATACATGATTCGTGGTCGAGCCACTACCAACATATGAATCTTTGATTTTTTCAAAATATTTAAGGGATTCATTAGGTTTTTTTAAGGAAGAATAGTTCAAACCAATCAAATAGATAATATCGACCTGTTGAGCTTCTAAACCTTGTTGACTAATTTCCGAATAGGAACGCATAGCTATAGACAATGATTTCTCATAATCTTGTTTTCTATATAAAGCTAGAGATAAGTTATAAAGAACATCATGATACATGTCCTTTTCAATCTTCGGGTGTTCGAGCAAATATTTATAATTACTAATTGCATATGCCATGGCTAAATCGTATTCACCTTTCGAAGAATAGATTCTTGGATAATCCTGTTTGATGTAAAGTAAATCTGATGGTTTTGATTTCTTTCTTTGTTTAATCTTTTCTAGCTCAACTCTATCTTGAATGTACTTTAGCAATGTATCTACATTTCCGTTTGAGTAATAATAGGCGTAGAACTTAAAGTCAATCAAACTGCGGTATAATATAGAATCATATTGCACAGCGTTTTGATATAGACGCTGTGCAGAATCGAAATGATCTCTTGCATTATAAAAGTCTTCTGCCCTGTGCTCTACAACACCAATTGAATAATAAGCCTTAGACCATAGTATATGCTCCGTTGGAATATATGCTTGGAGAATTTCCATTGCTTGATTGAGCGAGTTTAAAGGCACCTCTCGAGACAAAAACCTACGTTCGATATCCGCCCTCTCAATTAATGCTTCTACCGCAAGCTCATAATTCCCTGATGAATTGGCCTCCTTATAAATCTTATCATAAGCTTTCGCTGCTTTTTGATAGATTTTATTTCTTTGATTGATTGTCTTGGCATCTTTTGCTTGACTGTAAATACTGTCTGCCGCTGCTAATTGAGGGTTTGATAATTCGTACTTAGATTTTAGAGAGAAGTCTTGACCATACACTTTCATGGTTGCCAACATTAGCATAGCAACTAGTATCCTCAAAAAGGGAAAGCACCACGATTGGTTGGTAGGCATTAATTTGAGTCTCGGTGAATAATTATGAAGATAGTAACAATAGTTTCAATCGGCAAAAGGCTTCAATTTTTCGATTAACATTATACCCTCATTAAAGTTATCTCTATATGAATCTCGTATTCCATACCGAAGTCGATCAAACTCCTCAAGAAGTAATTGAAGGGTTTAATAAAGAGCTATTTATTCAACTTGCTCCTCCTTTTCCAAAAGTTAATCTATTACGATTTGATGGATCTAAAACAGGTGACATTGTTCAACTAGAATTAAACTTTGGCTTCTTCAAGCAGCGATGGACCAGTGTTATCATAGACGACTTTGAGTCAAGCGATGAATACTATTTTATAGACAAAGGAACTGAACTCCCTTTTCCATTAAAGTTTTGGGTGCATAAACACATTATTAAAAAACACCTCAATGGAGCAGTGATTATTGACCAAGTTGAATTTAAAGGCCCAAACAAAGTTGTAGACGTACTACTTTATCCTGCTTTGGCCTTACAGTTTCTTTACAGGAAGCCCATATACAAGAAGGTGTTCGGCAAAAACTAAGGGTTATCGATTCGCGTTAGTGTTAATTACAAAATCATCTACCATGCGCAATGCATTTCATATTGTCTTCCTATTCACAACTCTCACATTTTCAATCAATGCGCAAAACCCTTTAGGGTTCTCTATTGCCGATGGTAAAAACTCTTTTGAATTAAGTTTTAAAGAAGAAAGTAATCTAATCATACTTCCAATTATGATTAACGGAAACGGACCCTTCAATTTTATTTTAGATACAGGTTCTGAATCTGGAATGATATTCGAAAAGTCTATACTTAAAGATTACAACTTAGATGAAGCGAGGCGAATTCCAATTTACTCAGATGATGGCATAAAAATAACAGACCTTCTGGTGGCGAATAGTTTAGAGATTCAGATGCCAGGGATACAAGCCATTAATCAGTCGATGTTAGTTTTGCAAAATAACGACCTAGATGTTAGGAACATCCTTGGTGTAGATGCCCACGGTGTACTAGGGTCAGAATTGTTCAACAGGTTTGTGGTAGAAATTGATTATGCCAATGAAAAAATCAGGTTTTATGAACCCTCCACGTTCACTTCTACAAAACGATTTAAGAAACTAGATATAGAAGTCAAAAATTTTCGCCCGTATATCAACACAACCATTAAGCAAAAAGGCCAAAAAAAGCTTGATTTAACGCTTCTCATTGATACTGGGGCTAGTAGCGCCCTATTTTTGGACCAAGAAAAGCACGAAAGTATTAAGCTACCAGAAACAAATTTAAATCATACACTGGGTAGCAGTTTAACTGGAGTATTGGAGGGTAAGTTAGCTCGAGTGAAAAAAATAAAGATTGGTAAGTATAAATTCAAAAATGTACTTACCTCTTTTCCTGAAAATTGGCAAATACAGAAAGTGGTTAAAGATCAAGATGGCGCGATAACCAGATACGGAACTCTCGGTTCGGATATCTTGTCCCGATTTACTGTTATTTATGACTACATGAGTAAGTCGATTTATCTCAAAAAGAATGGGGAGTTTAAGGAAGGCTTTAAATTCAACAGGGCAGGTTTTACTTTTAGAGCCGCAGGTAAGGCCTTGAATCAATACTATGTATCTACAATTATTCCCAATTCTCCTGCCGAAGAAATTGATCTTCAGGTAAATGATGAAATCATTTCAATTGCCGGTAAACCTGTCTTTTTTTACTCTTTTTCAGAACTCAATGGCCTTTTAAGAGAGTCGCAAGGAAATATACTAACCCTTATCATTAGAAGAAAGGGAGAACTTCTTCGAAAAGAATTAAGGTTGAAGAAATTGATATAAAAAAAGGGTAACCATTTTGGTTACCCTTTTTATTATTCTTTATGACCGTCTTATTTAGGATCAAGTAAATCATTCACTCTTTCAAGGGCATCTTCCAAATGAAGCTTTGACATACTGTCTGAAGTTCTAGGAATAGCAGCACGAATGCTTGATTGAAGTCTTTTCAATTCACCTCTAACTACTGCTCTTATATCAGATTGAGAAGCATCGATACCAGCGCCAAATCTAGATGCTGTCGCTTCTCCTGTTAAAAGTGTTTCAAGTCTTTCGATGTGAGCTCTTTGAAGGTTTCTTCTATAAGTATCAATGGTACTTCCGCCTCTTAATTCAGACCAAACACCAGTTCTAACATCAGCAAAAAGCTCAGTAATGCTATAGGCATCTGAACCATTAAGCGCTGAGTTCTCCATAACTCTACCTAATTTTCTCCATTCTAGTGTTGAATTCAAAGCGTTTACTTGAAGAGACCTCATGCTTTCAACCGCACCATAATCTTGAAGTCTACCAAGAATTTCATTATCAAGCATCCATTTTGGAGTATTGAATAATTGATCATTCAAGAATTTCACAGCTTCTTTTTGCTTGGCTTTTGGAGCGTGGGTATAAACTAAACCATCCTGATCTGCAGTTTTGTAGTTTTCCTTTACACCACCAACGTAACGGCCAACATGACCCATATAACGGTTGAACTGAGATCTTACTTCACCATACATTTCTTCAAGCTCAGTATAATCAGAACCAGGAACGTATGTCCAATCTCTTAAATTGGTCATAATTCTTTTGAGGTTAGCAATACCATACATACTGGCTTTCATAGCATCGTCACCTAAGTCTTCGCTTTGAGCAGTATAATCATTGGCATTACCTTGTCTTCCATATCTGTAAAGTGGATCTCCATTTTTCTCTTCAATCCATCTTCTTAAAGTTACTAGTTCTTCCTCTGGAGAGTTAGCTTCTAAGATTGGTCTGTAACCCCAGGCGATAGCGTACTTATCGTACTCTCCAACCTCTGGCATTAATGCAACTCCCTTATCTTCTGGCTGAGCGATATAGTTAAATCGAGCATAGTCCATGATAGAAGGCGCTGTGCCCATTCTCTTAGTAAAGTCTGCTGATCTTAAAGAATCTACAGGATAAGCATTACTTGAACCAAAGTTATGTGGTAAACCTAAAGTATGGCCTACTTCATGAGAAGACACAAAACGGATCAATCTTGACATTACAGCATCATCAAATTCTGGCATCTGTGCTTGAGGGTTGATGGCAGCTGTTTGCACAAAGAACCATCTTCTCAATAAGGTCATTACATTGTGGTACCAGTTGATATCACTTTCTAAAATTTCACCAGAACGTGGATCACTCACATGAGGACCGTTAGCGTTTGGAATTGGAGAAGCTAAATATCTAACTGTAGAATATCTAACATCTTCTGGGCTCCAATCTGGATCTTCTTCTTTTGTAGGGGCTTCTTTAGCAATAATGGCCTCTTTGAAACCAGCACGCTCGAAAGCTACTTGCCAATCTTCGATACCATCTTTAATTGCTTGAACCCATTCTTTTGGAGTAGCTCTATCGATGTAATAAACGATTTGTTTTTTTGGAACGACTAATTCACCTCTTTTGAATTTGTCCATGTCCTCATCGCGAACCTCTAATCTCCATCTGTCCAAATAGCGAATAGTTTTAGACTGCTGAACATCCAAACCATAATCAGTGGTTCTGCTAGTAAACCAACCTACTCTTTCATCTGCCATTCTGCGTTGCATAGGTACTTCTGGCAAAAGAATCATTGAGTTACTCATTTCTACAGTAATTGAACCATCAGCACTAGCAGAAGGTGAATTACTTGCCAAATAGGTTTTTACATGTCTTAACTCGATGTTTTCAGGATAGCTGCTTACTCTTGTGATGTAAGAGCGATCATTATCTAATCTTGTAACTCTATAAGTGGTTCTATAAAAACCAGGTAATCCCATGGTTTTGTTATCCCCAGTTAGCAATGAAGTAGCGTCAATTACTGTTCCTGTAGAATCCTTGGATAAAGCTTTAATCGGAAAAGAAGCTAGAATTGGTGCGAAGTTAGAGTTTTCAACCGCTTCTGCTATCGGTAATGACTCATCTGCTGTAATGTCTGCTGAAATAAGCTTCAACAAAATATTATCATCTTGTCTTTCCCATCTCAACATTTGCTCATTGGTTTTACCACCACCAAAACCAATGCCTGAAGCAGTTTTAGCAATTCTGGTAACCATCAACATATCTCTTCCCAACAAATTATCTGGAATCTCGAAATAGTATTTTTTATCTAATACGTGAACATTGAAGAGTCCTTCATCAGACTCCGCTTCCTTGGTAATGACCTTATCGAAAGGTTGAATACCATCTTTCTTGGCCGGAGCCTTTTGTGCAGGTGGAGGAGTGGCAGCCTTTTGCTCTTCCTCTTTTTTACGGTTCCTACGCTGTGCATCTGCGTCACTTATGCCAACAAACATAAAAGCGACCAATGACAAAGCGACTAAACCATTTCTAGTTGTTCTAAAAGGTTTCATTTTAACTTTGGTTATATAACTTGATGTCAATTTCAAACAATAAACTTAAATCAAAAACTATAAGCTTCTTTTCATTTTATTTAAATGGTTAATAAGCGACAAAAACATTCAAACTATTGAAGGAAATAATCATAATTGGGGGAGGGCTTTCAGGTCTTATTTCTGCTCTTGAGTTATCTAGAGCTGGGTTTTCAGTTACCCTCTTCGAAAAGAAGACATACCCTTTCCATAGAGTTTGTGGTGAATATATTTCGAATGAAGTTTTGCCATACCTTCAAAGAGAAAAGCTTCTACCAGAAATACCTATTTCCAAAATCAACCAATTTGAGTTTACCTCCATTAAAGGCACTCAATTTACGCTTCCTCTCGATTTAGGTGGTTTTGGTATCAGTCGATATCAGCTAGATCATCATTTGGTGAATTTAGCCAAGCAAGCAGGTGTTCAGGTGTTTGAAAAAGTCAAAGTAGTCAACTGCACATTTGATAGAAACCTGTTTGAGGTAGAAGCTTCAAATGGACAATCCTTTCAGTCGGAATTAGTGATCGGTGCTTTTGGCAAGCGCTCTGAATTAGATGGTAACCTTAATAGAAATTTCATCCGCAGAAAATCGCCATTTCTAGGGGTAAAGTATCATATCAAAACTGACTATCCGAAAGATAGAGTAAGCTTACACAATTTTGAAAGCGGCTATTGTGGTATAAGCGCCATTGAAGATGATAAATACAATTTATGCTACTTAGGCTCGAGAGAACAACTCAAGAAATATGGTAGTATAAAAGCAATGGAGCAAGAACTGCTCTACAAGAACCAATACCTGAAAGAAATTTTCACTAATTCAGATTTTCTATTTGAAAAGCCCGAGGTAATCAATGAATTCAGCTTTGCTCCAAAAAAGCTGATTGAAAACCATGTGCTTATGGCAGGAGACGCTGCTGGCTTGATCACTCCTCTATGCGGAAATGGCATGGCCATGGCCATTCATAGTGGAAAACTCATTGCAGACCTAATTGATCAGCACTATACCGAGAGTGGGCTTGCAAGAGAAGCCTTAGAGGCTGCCTACCTCAATTCGTGGAATGCTCTTTTCAAAAAAAGGCTTTGGGTAGGTCGTCAGACGCAGAAATTATTTGGCTCGAAAGTCAGTTCAGAAATTGCTGTTAGGCTCATGAAGTCAATGCCTCCACTTGCTAAAAACATTATGAAAAACACACACGGTCAGCCTTTCTAATAGACGCCCACTACATTCAACACTTGTGAGGTATAAAGAAAGTAATACAGAAAAAAGCCCCCTAAACAGGTTGCGCTGATCCAGTTGAGGCGCATAGTGTTTTGATGGTTGGCATTAGACACATCCTTTTTTACTTGCAAAAACCACCAAGTAAAATATACCAATACTGGACTCATGGCCATTAGAAAATGATAGCCATACTTTATTTGTTGGTAAGCATTGAAGTACCCAACAAAAGCCAGACTGGCCAGCCCAAAACAAATGGCCGTAAAATAAAAAGTGCCCTTTACTCCTAGCTTGGCCGATAGAGTAATATCACCCCTTTTACCGTCCTCTTCATGCTGATAAATCTGAGTCATAGGATAAGAACCCCATAAAATAGAGGACGCCAATAATCCTGGAATGAGAATATGCAGCTTGAAAATACTTGTGAAAGCAAAATCATTCAAGCCAATATAAACCAGCCATACTACCCAAGCCCCTTGAAAAAAGCCAGCTATCAACCAACTGAGGTAAGGATACTTTTTCAGTCTAACGGAAGGGTGGCTGTAAGCTCTAGAAACCAAAACATAAGCGATCAGCATAAAAAGTAACGTCCAGTTGCCAGGGAAAAACCAGAGCGTCAATAATAGACCTACCAAATCGAAAAATTGTGAAATGCGATACACACTGATATCCACCTTTGGTGGGTTTTTCAATCCCCCAATACTCCCCTCATCCTTGTCGAAATAGCTATTATACGCGTTACTAGCTGGGTAAATGAAGAAGTGTAAAATTACAAATAGCCAAAGCAAGCCCTGCTCACTCAAGTTTGGGCTAAGCGAAATAGCAAACAGATAGATGGGCAGAAGAAAGTAAGAAAAGGGTAAGCGCAGATGCAGCCAGGTAGCCTTTTTAAACATATTGATCTTTTATCTGAACAATTTACTATAAAACGTCTATTATAGAGTGTGAGCACAAAAATTATCTCCATTGGCTTAGCCAATCCAGACCATAAGATAGAGCAAAAATCAGTCTTTGAATTTATGGGCACAGCTCATGGGTTTGAAGGTGATAACCTCAGCCGCCTAAAAGCACTTTATAGAGCGACTGGTATAAAGAATCGTTACTCCGTAATTACGGATTATAGTTCGAGCGATCGGAAACAGTGGCAGTTCTATCCTCCGAACGATGCGCTGAACCCTTTCCCCTCCACTAAACAACGGGCTGAATTGTATAGCAAAGAGGCTGCTCAACTTTCTATGAAGTCAATCAATGCAGCCATAGCCGAAACAAGGCTTCAGCCTAAAGATTTTACTCATTTAATTACAGTGAGCTGCACAGGAATGTATGCGCCTGGTCTCGATATAGATTTGGTTCACCAACTTGGTTTGAGCACCTCTATTGAGCGAACCTGTGTAAACTTTATGGGTTGTTATGCAGCATTCACTGCTATCAAATTGGGCAACCAGATCTGTCAGGCCAACTCAAGTGCTAAGGTGTTGATTGTATGTACCGAATTATGCACTATCCATTTTCAACGAGAAAAAGATGAAGATAACCTCATTGCCAATGCAATTTTTGGTGATGGTTCTGCCGCGGTAGTGATGTCTTCGAACAAAAAAGACTCCAAACATGCCTTTGTGCTAAGTCCACTGGCATTTCTTAACGAGTTATACCCAGAGGGCGCTTCCGAAATGGCATGGAATATTGGCAATCATGGGTTTGAAATGAAGCTGAGCACTTATGTGCCTGCTCTTATTGAAAAAGGAATTAATCATTTGGTGGAAAGACTAAAGTCCAAATCGCTTAGCAAAAGCATTGAACACTTCGCATTTCACCCTGGCGGAAAAAGAATTTTAGAGGTAATCGAATCTGAATTAGAAGTAACCAAAGCCCAAGATTGGGCAGGCAGAAAAGTACTTGAGGCCTATGGAAATATGTCTTCCCCAACCATACTCTTCGTCCTAAAAATTTTGTGGGATAGCCTTTCCGAAGAAAATGAAGGTGATCAAATATTAGGTTTAGCCTTCGGCCCAGGTTTAACTATAGAGTCAATGCTTTTGAAGCTGGTATAATTTTTTGAACTGCTCATTATAGAGCAGGAACTTTCCAAGCCCGGGGGAAGCGTTCAAAAGTTTGTCTTGCCTTCTTTTAAAATAGTTAAGATCACTTCCAGTAGAAATTGGTTTTCTATTACTCGATTTAAACAAAGGAACCCCCCTTGTATCTAGAAATATTTCTCGTTTGAGTGTATCACTTTTAGATAAAAACAAATATTGATAGCTCAGGTGGGGCGAAGAAAAACCATCTAATACTCTATCTAATGAATCTATTTCAGCTTGGGAGGGTAAAAACATGTCTCTTCGAAGAGGAAAGTAGGCCATTGGGTTTTTATAGGAAGACATGACTTCCAGAATAAACGCCTGAGTTTCTTCCTCGGTGTAGTTCTGTGCAATGGCTTCTTTGCCCATTGCAAACAACAACATCAAACATATACCCCATGCCTTGAACATAGCATGAATTTAATGATTATGTTTATTGGATACACATGGGCAGCCGATTTAAACATAGGGTCTACGAAGAAGAATTAATGGACGATCTCAATGCAGATGGTCCGGTAATCCCTCAAACGCTGAAAGAACTAGAAACCATTAATAAATGGTTGGGAGGAAATTTCGTTTCCATTGATGGCATAGTGAAACTGCTTCGGAACAAGGCGCCAAAAAAATTAGTGATTGCGGACTTAGGTTGTGGTGGAGGCGATATTCTGAAGCTAGTTGCCAAATGGGCAAAGCAGAAAAAGCTTGAGGTTGAATTAATTGGTTATGATGCCAACCCACATATTGTTGAATATGCCCGAAACAACTGTAAAGAGTTTGAAAACATTCGGTTTGAAGTAGCCGATATCTTCTCGGATGTGTTCAAAGAGAAGAGTTTTGATATCATTCTGTGTACCCTTTTCACACATCACTTTAAGGATGAAGACCTGACAAGAATTTTCCGTCAATTCAAATCCCAAGCAAACGTTGGAGTAGTGATTAACGACCTACACCGACACCCATTGGCTTATTATTCCATAAGGCTATTAGTAAACTCGTTCTCCAAATCAGAAATGGTTAAGAATGATGGCCCACTTTCAGTACTCCGATCTTTCAAAAGAAATGAACTGATTCAGCTAATGCATGCTGCCGAAATTGAACGCTTTCACCTTAAATGGATGTGGGCCTTTAGGTGGCAATTGGTGTTTTAATCAACCCAAGTCACCTTTTCCTCAACTGGTTTTCTTCTACCCTCAGGCCAAAAGTCTGTTTTTAAATTACCGATATACATAAAGCCCAAAAGTTTGTCTTCAGCTCCTAGGCCGAAGAACTCCTTGGCTTCTTCGTAATAAGTAACCCCTCCTGAACCCCAATAGCAGCCAATGCCATGAGCAGTTGCAGTTAGGTACATGTTCTGAACAGCCATGGCCACAGCTGCTACTTCTTCCTCTTCCGGAAGAGCTTCATTACGTTTCATCCCAATGGCAATAATGTGAGAGGCCATAAGTGGATTTTTGCCCAGTTTTTCAAAAGTGGCTTCTTTGAAAGTTCCTTTCTTTTGAGAAACATCCCTGTATAACTCTGACTGAAACTTAGCCAGCTTTTGCAGACCATCACCTTTAAAAACGATGAACCTCCACGGCTCTGTCAGTTTGTGAGTAGGTGCCCAATTGGCATTCTCCAGCATTTCATGAATGATGGAATCATCTACTTCTTCAGATGAATATTGCGCTGGATAAATTGATCTTCTGTCTCTTATCAATTGTGAGACGACTGCTGTATCGAATTTTTTCATTTCAATGATTGAATTTAAGGTTCAAACCTATATAAAAACTGCGTTCAGGAGCTGGCTGAAAATACCTTTGCCCAAAGGCGTTCAAGTCATTTCCCAAACTATACTTTTCATTGAACAGATTATCTGTTCCAACATAAAACTCATAGTGCATTTGCTTACCCATTTTAGCATAACCAACCCTTGATTGAAATAACTGATAAGCCTCAGCATACACAGTGTTCTCATCGTTGAGAGGTATACTGTCTGAGTATTGATAAGTTAGGTTGGCAAAAAAGCCATTTCGCATCCTAATATCTGTGATCAAGGTAAGGGTTTGGGGGGCTGTGCCCGTAAGCGCATTTCCACTCAAGTTAGTACCACCATCTGAGTAATTCTTGAATTTGAAATCGTGATAGGTAAATGCCAATCTACTATTGAAGACTTCGAAAGTACTTGATTCATTCTCCAACCAATTCCAAAACACTGAGGCTTCCAGTCCATTTTGCTCAATCTGCCCAGAGTTTCTAAAGAGAACAACACCCTGCTCATTTGTTTCTGTTGTGATAGACTCGTTCAGTTGAAATGCAAAAAGTGCCAAGTCATATGAAAGCCTATTATTCAAAAGAGAGCCCCTAATATTCACTTCATAGTTGGTGCCTCTTTCAGCCTCTAAACCTGTGTTAATTGTTCCCTCATTCGTTCTAATTTCTGTAGCTGTTGGAGGAGAAAAACCATCGGAGATTGAAAAATGAGTGCTGAGTTGAGGAGACCAAATCTTCGAAATGGCCACCCGGGGACTGAAAACACCATCGAATGTTTTTATGGTTCTTCCTGGACTTGCGCTGATTTCATCCACCAAACGATTGATGTCATATTTTAGCGAGTTATAACTTCCCCCTACCGTAAACTTCCAACTATCTGAATCATCAATAGTCGAATTGGCAATGAGAATGCTTTGTTGATTGGTCAGCTCATCAGCAAAACGAAGTGTATCTGCCTGCCCAGCTGCATTCCCAAAATTCTTACCATCGAAATAAGACACCTGATATTCTAATCCGTATTGAATTTTGGAAGAAATAGAACCAAGATTCATTCTATTTTCAAACTCAGACCTTAACCCAAAACTTTGCTCTTCATCCTTTTTATAATCTAGAATAAAAGGGTTTTCAAATTGCCTGAAGCTGGTATAAAGGTTTGTTTCGTTCTTAAAATTTTCTGAGAATGAATACTCTTGCCCCATCTTCATTAATGTTAATTGATGGTCTATGGAAGCATTGAAAGCTTCACTTCCTGGTCGGGCCTGTCTTCTGTTTTCGTCTAGTTGAGTCGGATTCAAACCACCAGGGATTTCATAAAATATATCTGAGAAAAGTAAAGAAGCTGAAATGGTTCTAGCTTCAGAGGGAAAAAACAAGGCATCTATTTCTCCAGTGTGCCTTTGCATTGAATTATGGTCGCGATAGCCATCATTGTTTTGAAAAGCATATTTAGCTGTAATGCTATGCTTGTCTCCCAAGGTATTGGATGACAGGCTAACTCTCTGAGCACCATAAGAGCCAATGGTTGAGCTTAACTGAGTAGCATTTGATAGACTCGAAATGCTGGTACTCGTAAGTTTCATTACACCTCCGTTGCCAGCACCGTACAAACTTCCTGCTGGGCCTTTGATAATTTCAAGAGCGCCCACATTGGCCAAGTCGAGAAGGTTCAAAAAAGTATTTCCTCCTGGGTCGGTAAATGGAATTCCATTCCAATAAACCTTTACATTCCTCACCCCAAAAGGGCTGCGGATGGAACTTCCTCGAATAGATACTCGGTAACTGGCACCGGCTCTTTCTTCAAACCTCACTCCTGGAATGGTATTTACTGAAGCAACCAATGAAAAATTATCAAACCGATTGAGATCCTTTGGTTCAAGCTTGGCAATACTACCGGCTAGGTTGCTTAAGCTTTCATCATCACCAAAGCCTTCAACTATAACTTCACTCAAGCCAGTAACCATAGATTCCAGCACTATTCTGATATTTTTAAACGGTTCAGCCCAAATGATTTTCTTTTGGTGACTTACATGTTGAATGATAATATTCTGTGGAGAACTCAACTCTATTTCGACTTGCCCATTTTTACCTGTTACCCAAACTTTACCAGACTCATCGCTTATAGTTGCGGCTTCTAAGGGTTTTAAATCCTGATTAAGTACAGTTACCGTCTGAGCGAGACCACTCAACTCGACAACAAGAAAAAATAAAATTGAAAGGTATATTCTCATTTAAGCTAACTCTGATGCTTATCTTAAGCTTTGAAAAGGAAAGCTACTAAAAGTACTATTGAAAGCGATTAAAGTTTTTGATTCAAGGCAAAGCCTTGAAAAAATATTCGAGAAGAAGTCAATTAGAAGATTGAGGATTGGCGATACAAAGTTGTGTCTCGCACAGCACAATGATGAATATTATGCCTTCGAACTTTTATGCCCTCATCAGCATCAACCATTGGATGAAGGGCAAATTACAGACTTTGGCGATTTAGTTTGTCCGCTGCATTTCTATCGTTTTAGCCTTAAAACTGGAATTGAAACTCAAAGCCGTTGTAAAGACCTGAAGACTTATATTATTGAAATAAAAGAAGAGGGAATATTTATCCACCTTTATTAAGGCTTTCAGTTATCATTTCAAATGCATATTTTTCCATTTCGTGTCAAATGCCGCTTATATTCTTAGTCCCACAGCACCTCAAAGTAGGTATGCATCTATAGATATTCTTAGAGGAATAGCCCTGCTGGGTATGTTGGTAATGACCATTCAGAGTTTTGCCATGCCCATGGCTGCTTATATCAACCCCAACGTTTATGAGAACTTAAGTGGCAATGACCTCTATGTTTGGATTGCCAGTCACGTTTTCGCTAACGGTAAATTTCAAGCCATTTTTGCCATGCTCTTTGGAGCCAGTATTGTGATGATTTCTCAAAAAGCCATGCGAGAGCATCTCAGGTCAACAGATTTACAAAACAAACGATTCATTTATTTAGGAATTATCGGTCTTTTCCATGCCTATTTTCTTTGGTATGGAGACATCCTTTTCACTTTCGCCATTTGTGGGTTGTTGATGTTTATTTTCAGAAGAAAGAAATCCGTAACTCAAATTAGAGCTGGAATCATCTTCCTTATTATTGGGTCTGCCATCAGTATTATTATTGGGTATTCCATTCCATTATGGGAACAAGGGGAATATGAGGTAAATAAAGAGGAAGTTTGGACTCCTTCAAGCGCTGAAATATCCAAGGAAATAGACTATTCAACAGGCGCATGGGAAAGGCACATTATTTATAGAGCCCAACAAGCCTTCAGTGTACAAACATCAAAATTCGTTTACCAAGATTTATGGAAATACTCGGGTATGATGCTCATTGGAATGGCGCTTTATCGAAGGAAGGTTTTTAAAGCTAAACAGTCATCTAAGACTTACATGAAAATGATTGGTTATGGCATTGGCATAGGGTTGCCGCTAGTAACGGTTGGCACCATGCTCAACTTTAATTACGATTGGGACTTTAGAATGAGCTACTTCTTTATTGCTCTACTTAACTATTGGGGCAGCATTTTAATGGCGATTGGCTATATCGGCATCATCATGTTAATCTGCAAATCAGGAACAAGAGGGTTTATTCCTAAACGACTTTCTGAGGTGGGTAGAATGTCACTGAGCAACTATATTTTCATGTCGATCATCTGCTCATTCATCTTCTATGGTCAGGGTTTCGCGCTTTTTGGAGATGTGGATAGATCGCTTCAAGCTGTATTTGTTCTTGGTATTTGGGCAGTGATTATCACATTCTCAGCGGTATGGCTCAACTTTTTCAGATTTGGCCCACTTGAGTGGCTTTGGCGCACTTTAACCTATGGTAAACTTCAGCCTTTGGCTAAAGACTAACCATTATAATGCCCAGCATCAATTAACTCATCCTGATCTTCTGACTTCACGGCAAAGTTAAACCCAGCATGAATAGAATAGGCTCCATATTCTCCCTCCTTATTCAAAGCTAAGAAACCGACTTGCAAACTCTTATAGCTATCAGGATATTTCTTCACAATTCTATTCACAGCTTGTTCACAAGCTTCTTGAGGAGAGTAACCTTGGCGCATCAATTCCACAATCATATGAGATCCACAAATCTTAATCACAAATTCACCAAGTCCTGTAGCTGTAGCTGCACCAATTTCATTGTCAACAAATAGACCTGCTCCAATAATTGGTGAATCTCCCACTCTACCATGCATTTTCCAAGCTGCTCCACTCGTGGTGCAAGCTCCTGACAAATTACCTGCTTCGTCTAATGCCACCATACCAATGGTGTCGTGATTTTCAATGTTGATTGCTGGCTGATAATCTTGATTTTCCAACCACTTTTTCCAGGCAGCTTCAGAGCTGGGAGTCAATAAGTTTTCTTCTTTAAAACCTTGGTCTAAGGCAAACCTTCTGGCTCCTTCACCCACTAACATGACGTGTGGCGTTTCGTCCATTACCTTTCTAGCCACCGAAACTGGGTGCATGAAATTTTGAAGAAATGCCACCGAACCACAATTATCATTTTCATCCATGATGCAAGCATCTAAAGTAACATTGCCGTCTCTGTCTGGAAACCCTCCAATACCTACTGTTGCGTTATTTGGATCTGCCTCGGTTACCATTACCCCTTTTTCAACAGCATCAACTGCTTTGCCCTTGGCTTTGAGCACCTCCCATGCTGCTGCATTTGCTTCTACGCCATGGTTCCAAGTAGAAATGACAATCGGTTTTCTTGGCGCATTTTGGGTTGCACAAGCCATGCTAGAAAGTGAAGCTGTGCTAACAGCAAGACCACTAAAAATGGTGGATTTTAAAAATTTACGTCTATCAGCCATGATTAAAATTTTTCCAATTTATCAAATTCGGTTTACCTAAGCTTACCAAATATCAAAGCATTTCATTTTTAGGCTCATCTCATTATCTTCCCGAATGAAAAAATTTCTGTTTGCCTCCCTTCTCACCCTTTGCATTATTGGTTGCACTCCACACCCAGCTACAGTCATCGAGCCTGCTATTGTTCCTCAACCACAAAGCATGAAGGTGGAAATGAACATGCACTATACCCTCAATAGTAAACCAACTTTACATAGCGACAGCGAAACTGCAAGACCAGTAATGGCCTTTCTTGCTGACTACTTGAATGCCGTTGGCTGGAACAGTCATACCGCTGAAAAAGGCAGTGCCGAAATTAAGTTTGAAGACAAAGCAGGCTTAGCCAATGAAGCTTATGAAATGAGCATCAATGCCACGGGTATTCATATTAGAGCCAGCCATAAGAAAGGTTTTTTCTATGGAATTCAGTCACTCATCCAGCTTTTACCAACTGATAAGCAAATTGCTACTTTGCCTTTTATGGAGATACAAGATGAACCCCGATTCGAATGGAGGGGGCTTCATTTAGACGTTGGCAGACACTTTTTCCCTGTAGACTTTATCAAAAAGTATATCGATGTAATGGCATCTTATAAATTCAACACTTTTCACTGGCACCTTACTGAAGACCAAGGCTGGAGGATAGAAATTAAAAAATATCCGAAGCTAACAGAAATTGGAAGTCAGCGAAAAGAGACAATAGTTGAAAAGAACTTCAACCCTTATGTAGGAGATGGAAAGCCATACGGTGGTTTTTATACTCAGGAGGAAATCAAAGAAATAGTAGCTTATGCTCAACAAAGGCAAGTAACCATAGTTCCTGAAATTGAAATGCCGGGTCATTCGTTGGCAGCATTGGCAGCCTATCCGGAATTAGGTTGCACATCAGGTCCTTTTGAAGTAGGCACCAAATGGGGTGTTTATGATGACATTTATTGCCCTAGCGAGTTAACATTTCAATTTTTAGAAAATGTGCTCACTGAGGTGATGGAGCTTTTCCCGAGCAAATACATCCATATTGGTGGAGATGAAGCGCCCAAAACCGCTTGGAAACAGAGCAAAGTAGCTCAAGACGTCATCAAAAGAGAAGGACTGAAAGATGAGTTTGAATTACAGAGTTACTTCATTCAACGCATTGAAAAATTCCTGAATGCCAACAACAGACAACTTATAGGCTGGGACGAAATACTCGAAGGTGGACTAGCGCCCGGTGCCGCTGTAATGTCATGGAGAGGTGAAGCCGGTGGTATTAAAGCTGCAGAAGCAGAACACTATGTAGTAATGACTCCTAATTCTGATATGTATTTCGATCATTACCAAGCGAACCCAGACAATGAGCCTTTAGCCATTGGCGGATACACTACTTTGGAAAAGGTTTATCATTATGAGCCTGTGCCAGAAGAGCTAGAAGAGGCTTACCACAAATATGTTTTGGGAGCACAAGCCAATGTGTGGACAGAGTACATGAAAACTTCGAACCGTGTAGAATATATGGTTTACCCAAGAGCCGTAGCCTTAGCTGAAACTGTTTGGACACACCCTGAGAATAAGGATTGGCAAAAGTTCCAAGAAAAAATGGGGCAACAGTATAAGTTGCTCGATGCGAGAAATGTGAACTACCATACCTCTGCACCTGAAGGGCTAAAAGAGGGGTTGACGTTATCTAATGAAGTAAATATCGGACTTTCTACTCCCTACGAAGGGGCAAAAATCTACTACACATTGGATGGAAGCGAACCAAATGAGAATGCAGAACTTTATTCCACTCCTTTCAACATTGACATTACCAACGGTGAAGTAGAAGTGAAAGCCATTACCATAACGGCCAATGGAAAAAGTAGTCCGATTGTCCAAGGCTCTTATAAAAAAGCCGAATTGATAGAAAGTGTTCAACCATTGAAAATGGATCCAGGACTGATGGCCAGAATCATTGAAGGAAATTTCAATACAGTAAGAAGAGTAGGTGGTAGACCAGCTTCAACCTACATCGCCAAGAAGATAGAGCTTCCTGAAAATCAACCAGAACAGTTCGGGTTGATACTGCAAGGTTTTATTAATGTTCCTGCAGATGGCATCTACACATTCTATACCTCCTCTGACGATGGCAGTACACTTTCCATTGGCAACCAACTAGTGGTTAACAATGACGGTCCACATGGTGCTCAAGAAAGAATGGGCGAAGTTGCTTTAAAAGCTGGCTTCCATCCTATACTAATTAGGTATTTTGAAGCTGGAGGAGGTGAAAGCTTAAAAGCTTTCATTTCTGGACCCGATATGGAGAAGCAAGAAATACCTGCAGAGATGTTGGGTAACTGACCCCTCCGTCCTGCGGA
>CAYGKL010000041.1:0-18007 GCA_964350505.1 uncultured Roseivirgaceae bacterium
CTTAATGCATGAAAGTCTCGGGAGTAATTTCTCAAAACCATAGCAAAGTCTAATCTGGGAGAAAGGGTAGAATGGAAGCCAAAAACTCCTCCTGCACCACCACTTTTGGAAATGCCTCCTTCACCAAAAAAACGAAATTGATTGATCGAGAAATTGGTGTAGAGGCTGGCGTTATGATTGCTTTTGCCTTCAAACTCAAATTGATTATAGCCTTGGTTACTTCTTTGTAATGGAAGGTTGAACGAATTAGAATTGAGAACCATTCCGAACTGGGTGTTTTCACTCAACTTCACATGCACATTGGCTCCTACTAATGTTTCAGTGATTCTCCTTTTGTTTGAGATTTCGGTTGGTGTTCTATGAAAACCTGAGATTTGAATGGAAGAGAAATAGTCTTCAAAAGTCTCTTCGTTTTGTCGAACCGATGCATCTTGCTTGAGTCTGGAAACAAAAGCAGTAACCTCAACCTTATCAGACAATTCATAAGTAGCGGCTGCACCTCGCAGAAAGCCACCTTCAATGACTGAAGTGTAAGGCCTGATGCCCAGATTTACCCTTTCTAAGGCATTGATGGTTTCTGAGCCTTTACCAATGCCAAAACCAGCACCAAAAATTAGACCTTGTCCGAATTGTAACTGATAATCGCCAATGATCATTCGTCTGAACTTCTTTTGATTTTCTAGCATGGCGTGGGCCGACCAATAATCCATGCCGTATCGCTTGGTAGAAGGGTCCCAAATGATTTTTTCTCCAGGGTCTTTTTCTGCTGTGAATCCAAAACTGAAATCTCCAGTTTTTGACACTCTGTAGCGCAGATACTGTTTGGCGGGTCCACCGGCATAACGCGTATCATCGGGAGATTCTGGTGCTGAGTAGCCCCTTTTTTCTTCGAGAGTTTGCTCAAAGCGATAGATTAAATAGTTATTTCTTTCTGAAAGAATTCGCTGGAGTAGAGGCCTGTTGTCTGCCGTCAGTTCGTTGGAATCAATTGTCACAAAAGGTAAAAGCTTTTCTATGATAGCAAAGCCAAAACCATTTACCAATTGTAGTTCATAGAGTGTGAGGAGTTTACCGTTTTCAGCAATATAAGTTTTGAGGGCATCGATTTGGTTATCAGAAAGGATATAGAGGCCCTTGAGCTCATCTAAAGAGGCAGAATTAATGTTCACCGGGTTTTCATAGAGCAGCAGCAAGCGTTCATAAAGGTCTTCGTAATTTAAGACCTCGTCTTGTGTGTTGAATAATGACTCGATAAACAGTTGTAGATCGAAGTTTTCGTCCCGTTGAGCTTTAAGTTGGTTCACAGAAATTAATGAACCCAATAAAAAGATCAGGGCTATAAGCCGCTGCATTACTACTTGATTTGATACGTCAATCCGAAATTGTGTGTGGCGCCTACGCTTCTGTTTGAACGAATGGCATAGTCTATTACAAAGCGTTTAAGCTTGAAACCCGCCCCAAGTGAATGGCGGTTGGTTTGGGTGGAAAACCCTGTTCTAAGATGTAAATTTTCAATGATTTCATAATCGACACCAAACCTAAGGTCAGGATCGTCTTCAACATTTTTTTCTCCTTCTAGAAACAAGTCTAGATTATCATCGAGCTTATAGTTGAGTGAAAGTCGAATAATAGTAGGTACTTTTTCTTGGCTTTCAACGGCTATTACCGACTGGGTAAAATTATAGATATGAGCACCAAAGTGTAGTTGAGGAGTGAATTCTGCCAATACACCCATCTCTGCAATAAATACCGATCGTTTACCAAATCCATCGATGTTGTACTGCAATACATTGGCTTTGGCTCCTAAGCTCATGATGCCGATTTTACGGGCAAAGCCTAAACTGGCCATTTGGTTGCTAAAGATTTCATCTCCAAAACGATAAACTCCAAAAGAAGCAGTGCCCCAAGACGTCTCGCTATTAACAGCTGCCATGACCGTATTAAAAGGGGCAAAGTTGAAGATAGTTTGGTAAGAGAAAACTCCGTTAATTCCCTCATTGGCTACCAAACCAGCAGGGTTGTTGAAGATAGACCATTCATTGGCTGTAGCAGCGGAAACTCCTCCCATGCCTACTGAGACAGGGCCTTTAGGTGGAACACCAGATAACTGAGCCCAAGCTGAGCTCGAAAGGAATAAGCAAAGAAGTGTTGTGAGTGTTAGGCTTCGCACATTCGAATATAATAATTCGGGATTGAAATTTCAGTTTCTGTTTAAAGAGCAGATCTGAAATTCACAAAGAAACCAGTGCCACCTTCTCGGTTAATACTGTATTCTAGGCGGATCACAAAGTCGTAGAAGGTAACAATATCCAATCCAGCGCCAATACTGCCAATCAATTGATTGTTATAGAAATTGTTAATATTGGCGACTAAAGGGTCACCTGAGTAGCCGGCATCCATGAATATTTTGAAGTAGAATGCATAGGGCAACGTTCTGAACTGATCTACCATGCTTCGTTTATTAAGTTCTTTTACTCCTTTCACAATTTGATATCTCATGGCAGTTCTGTAGGAGGCTAAAAAGTTGCTTTCTACCACATATCGTTCATAACCTCTTACAAAGTAAGGATTGTAGCCAAAGCCCGAGCGTACTTGGTAGGGAATGTCCTCTGCAAAGTTTTTATAAATATCGAAGCGGTTGGCCATAAAAAGTTTATCGCTGATTTTAGTATATGTGCCGAACCCAACACTTGTGGTTAACATATTTACATCATCAAAAACTCCCAATCCAAGTTGTCTAATATTCAGAGTTAGCTCATTACCTGTTAGAGGGTAAGCCACATAATCTCTATTGTCATGGTTGAAAGTATATGAAAAGCCAAAGAACTCTTGTAGGAGAGCGCTATTTCCAAAGTACTCACTGTTTAACCTTAATACGGTATCTGCAACGGATGCCCTGTTATATCCCAAACTGAAAGTATGTCTGTTGTAAAATGACGGTCTGAAAGAGAGCGATACGTTTGTGCTAAAATTTCGTCTTATCGTGTTTTCACTTTCAACAAACTGAATTCTATGTCCCTCTGAATTGTAACTAACGGCTTTGTTGGTGGCAAATGAGGTGGAAATCGACAAACCAGTCGTTTGTTCTTTGTTAATATATGGGATTGAATATTGAAAGCTATATTGTTTGGTAAACCCAAATTGTGTTTTTAAAACCAAACGATCATTTCTACCTGAGAAATTCAGGTGATATAATTGTGCTCCGAAGTTCACTCTTGAGAAATCTCTGTTCTGATTCACCCACCATTCGGTGAAATTTCTATCGGACAACCTGAAGATGGGCACTGGGAAAACATACCATCGCTCTTGCACTCTTATGAGTACTTCTGCATTGTTCGGAGAGAGGAATAATGGAACAATTTCAGCAGTAACAAATAAACGGGTATTGATAAGTTTCTGCTGATCAAGCTCTACCATTTCAGCAAAGTCTTTCAAAACAATTTGTTGACCTTCTTCAAAGCCTAACTCTCTTAATATGATGGAATTGAGAGTTTTCTTATTGCCAGTGATGTAGATTTTACCAATAGTTACAATTGTCTCGGGGTCAATGTCGGGCATAGTTTGCGCTGGGCTTTGAAGTCTAAGACTCAGTCCGCACAAAACCAACAAAACCAACCTTGACAAATTTCTGGGCACGCTATTCTTTAGCTTTCTTAGATAGTACTATGACTCTCAAGAGGATAAAAACCCCTAGTAACACCAACGGAATACTGAGTAATTGTCCCATGTTGTAGGTCATGTCATTTTCAAAGGATACTTGGTTTTCCTTGTACAACTCATGAAACCATCTCAATCCAAAAATCCAAATGAGGAATATACCAAAGAGTAAACCTTCGGGAGTTTTTTCTTTCCATTTGAACCAAATAGCCAGTAGAATGAAAAAGAGAATAAGAGAGGTGGCTGATTCATATAACTGCGAAGGATGCCTACTTATTCCCCAGGTGTGGATGATAGCCGTCATTTTCCTATCGACTAAGGATAACTCAAAATCTAAAGGCGTATTGGGTTGCGCATAATGCTTATTCACCAAGGAGTTACTCCTTAAGATTCTGCTTACATCACTGTTGATTATAGCAGTTGCTTGCTCTTCAGTTATTTGTCTGTTTTCAAATACAATACTTAGGTCTACTGGTACAATGCCAGGTGCTAATCGTTCACTTGAATTTCTGGCTGAGGCCTCTGCCGACTCAATACCTATGTTCGAATCTTCGATGTATTCTTCAGCTATTCTACCAAATACTACTCCGTAGTCCGATTCTGTTGGTTTTCCTATAATCTCAGAATTGACAAAGTTTCCGAATCGGATAAACACTGCAGCTAATGCCACTGTAATTGCGATTCTATCTACAATCCAGAGATAGCTTTGACCTTGGCGCTTTAATTTTTTGAATTTAAACTGAAATGGAGACCATTTAGCGATCACGTTGTAATTAATGTAGAGGTAAAGCGCTAATAAAATCCCAGGCGCTGCTCCATGACTAGCCAGTCCACCTTCCCAAGTTCTGAAAAACATTAAGGGGTCTGCTAAGAATCTATCTGGTTCGTAAAAAACTAAGTGGCCTAATCTGGCACCCACAATGGTTGCCACAATCATATGCACTGAAAGCGTATCAACATTTAAGGGGTCTTTCCCTTCTTTTTTGAAGATATAGACCATGATTTGGTAGCCAAAGATGAATCCGGCAGCAAATAGAACACTATACCAAACAGGAGGTTGAATGTCCTTTATGATCTCTCGCATGGGGTCCCATACTAGATATGATAAGAATGATAGATGGTGCATAGAGCAAAGATATACGAAATGAGTAAAGAGAATAGATTGAATTGGTAGAAAGCGTTGAAGAAGAGGTTAAAGAATTATAATTCTTGGAGCTCTTCCACAAATCCTGCCGATAGTATAGGGAATCTACACCAAGTTCTTGGGTCAACGTTGAATTCATCTAGATGGAAAGCAGGGGCAAGCCTTTCACGTTTCCATTGGTTTCTACTCCAAAGCTTGTAGAATTTAATGATGTGCTCTTTGAGTAAGTTATTGGGTTCAAGATTCAGAGTTTTCAGTTGTTCAAAAACCTCTAGTGGTGATTTGTGATCGCGAATAGCCAACTTTTCAATCTCTACCATGATGTGATAAGGCATTAAATCATCCTCATCTGTTTGTTTTTGGTCTTGTGGCCGCAGTTCAGCGGTGGGTGGTAAAGCATTGATGAATTTCAACCCTTCGTAGCCCATTTCTACTTCTGCATACTTCAGCCATTGCCTAATGAAATGTTTGTCTACTGAAGAAATAGGGGCTAAGCTACCGCTTGTATCACCATCCATTGTTGTGTATCCCACATCTCCTTCGCTACGATTGGATGTTGTGAGGAGTAGGGTGTTGGTAATGTTGGTCAACATCCAAATGATGGGACTTCTTGAGCGGGCTTGTATGTTCTGCAAAGCCAAATCATCCTGATCCCATGTCAATTTTCTACCAAGGGCTCCCTCAATAATATCTGTGTTGGAATTGACGGTATTGTCTATTGTCCAGCTATAAAATTGAGCACCAATGGAATCAGCTAAGTATTTAGCCGCATTCAGTGTGCTCTCTGATGAGTTGATCGTGCCTTGATAGGCTGTATTGAAAATTGTATTGAGAATCTCTTTTTCGGTTGAAGTGGAGAGGTTTGGAAAGCCTATCGACTCAACAAATGCTTTCATTCCCAAATCCTCAATACCTCTTTTTACCATTTCAGCAACTAATACGGCACAGGTTGCAGAGTCGGCACCACCAGAAAGAGAAAGTGTATAACCTTTGGTTTTGCTTTTCCTTAAATAATCGAATAAGGCTAGGCCAGCGGCTTTTGGGAATTCTATTTCTTTAGTTTCGACAGGAGCAATAAGCTGCTCTTTTCGAGACGTTGATTGATCAGGCAAGAAGTCGCCATAGCTCAATTGGTAGGGTTGAAAACTTAATAGCTCATTTCTTAGCAGTATTTCACCTCTTTGAGCAATCAGGATCTCGCCATCATAGATCATTCTTCCGGCTTCATTGCCCAAAAGATTGGCATACAAATAAGTGCAATTGAAATTTACCGAGGAGTCTTCAACTAAGGCAATTCGCTCCTTAGTTTTTTGCATTGCAAAGTGGCTGGCACTTGGGTTGAGGATAAGGTTAACGCCTTTTTCAACCAATCGGCAAGCGGGGCGAGCCGATCCTCTCCATGCATCCTCACAAATTTCTAGGCCTATTTTCCAGTCTTCAAAATCGAAGGTTAAATCGCCAATGGGATAGAGTTTTCCGTCTATTTCAATTTCTTCAACTAAACCTATTGGCCAGGGGTTGAACCAACGAGGTTCATAATGCACACCATCCAAAGCCATGTATTGTTTAGCATAAACACCCATGATCGCTTTATTATGAACTATGACAGAACAGTTATAAAGAAGTCTTTTGTGTCTGATGGGAATGTTAATTGTAGTGAGCAGCCCTTCTGTTTCATCCACCAATTCAGGCACAAAGCTGAGTGCTTTTTTAGGGAGCCAATCACTGAGAAAAAGGTCTTCACAGCCATAGCCTGTTACAGATAATTCGGGTAGACAAAGAATTTCTAGATTAGCTTTTCTAGCTGATGCTAAAATAGCTTTGAGCCGCTGAAGATTACCTTTCCAGTCGAGTGGGGTTTGGTTAACTGTTGCTCCTCCTAATCTGTAACTTCGCATTATTCAAGTTCTAGAGTCAAACAGGCTTCGCGGGCAGCATCCTGTTCAGCCTTTTTCTTGCTTAAACCATGTCCTTTGGCGATTGTTTCATCATTGATTTTCACTTCAATAATGAACTCTTTGTAGTGGCCTTTATCAATGGTTTCTACATGCTCGAAGGTAGGGGTTTTAGAATTCTTCTGTGTCCATTCAATGAGCTTACTTTTGTAGTTCTTCGTTGTATTAATGATTTCATCAAGATCGAAATGCGGAAGCAATAGTTTCTTCAGAATGAACTTTCTACTATGATCAAAGCCCTTGTCAAGGTAGATAGCTCCAACTAGTGCTTCTAAAGTATTGCCATAAAGTGACTTGTGAGAGTTGGGCGTTTTTCTCTTTCTATCAAATTGAACAATCTGTGGGACACCAATGGTTCTCGCGACATTATTAAGGCTTTCTCGGCTCACTATTCTCGACCTTAGCTCAGTGAGAAATCCTTCATCTCTAAATGGGAAACGCATAAAAAGATAGTCGGCCACAACCATCCCTAGCACAGAATCGCCTAAGTACTCGAGCCTTTCGTTCGACTCCTTGAAACCTTTTTTGACAGATTTTGCAACAGAACTATGCTGTGTAGCGATTTTATACAACTTTAAATTAAAAGGCTTAGTGCCTGTTATCATACTGATAGAGGCAATAAGCGCTTTGTCTTCTTTTGAGTACGGTATAAAAAGTGACTTTACACGGCCTATGGTTAACCGCACGTTTAGTCTAGTTTACGAAATACTACTGATGTGTTGTGACCACCAAAACCGAATGTATTGCTAATAGTAGCATTGATGGTTCTTTTCTGAGCCTTGTTGAAAGTAAAGTTCAACTTAGGGTCAAATCTTTCATCATCCGTGAAGTGATTGATGGTTGGCGGAACAATTTGATGTTGAATTGCCATAATACTTGCAATTGCCTCAATAGCTCCTGCTGCTCCCAATAAATGACCTGTCATTGATTTGGTTGAGCTAATGTTCAATTTGTAGGCATGCTCACCAAATACTCTTTCAATGGCCACCGCTTCAGATACATCTCCCAAAGGGGTAGAGGTACCGTGTACGTTGATGTAATCAATATCTTCAGGTTTTAGATGCGCATCTTCCAAAGCGTTAAGCATCACATTGTAAGCACCTAATCCTTCCGGATGTGGAGCAGTAATGTGATAGGCATCAGCCGACATGCCACCACCTACAACTTCAGCGTAGATTTTGGCACCTCTTGCTTTGGCATGCTCGTATTCTTCCAAAATTAAGGCTCCTGCACCTTCACCCAATACAAAGCCATCTCTGTCTTTATCGAATGGTCTGGATGCTGTTTCTGGAGAATCATTTCTCTCAGATAGGGCTTTCATTGCATTAAAACCACCCATTCCTGCTTCAGTAACTGATGCTTCTGAACCACCTGTGATCATAACTGTTGCTTTGCCTAATTGAATATAGGTCATGGCGTCAATCATGGCGTTGGTGGCCGATGCACAGGCAGATACTGTGACAAAATTAGGGCCGTGAAAACCGTATTTAATAGAAATCATTCCTGCAGAAATATCCGCAATCATTTTAGGAATGAAGAAAGGATTGAATCTTGGCGTACCATCTCCCTGAGCGAAAGTGGATACTTCTTCTTGGAAGGTCCTTAAACCTCCAATACCCGAGCCCCAAATAACTCCAGCTTTTAATCTATTGATTTTCTCTAAGTCTAAGCCTGAATCTATGATAGCTTCATCAGCTGTGATCATTGCATACTGAGTAAAGAGATCCATCTTCCTAGCTTCTTTTCTGTCGAAGTAGTTGTTGGGGTCGTAATTCTTTATCTCACAGGCAAACTTAGTCTTAAATTTTTCTGGATCGAATCTGGTGATCGGCCCGGCTCCACTCACACCCTTGATTAAATTCTCCCAATATTCATTGAGGTTATTACCCAGAGGTGTAAGTGCGCCTAAACCTGTTACTACAACTCGTTTTAATTGCATAATGGAGTCGTAAGTGAAATGTTATTGCTGAACGTTTGCTTCCAAATAGGAGATTGCATCGCCAACAGTTGCGATGTTCTCAGCTTGATCATCAGGAATTGAAATGTTAAATTCTTTCTCAAACTCCATAATCAATTCCACAGTGTCAAGGGAATCAGCGCCAAGATCATTAGTAAAGCTAGCCTCAGGGGTAACTTCAGACTCTTCTACGCCTAATTTATCGATTATAATACCCTTAACTTTTGATGCGATTTCTGACATTTTGGTATAAAATTTAGTTAAAACTCGATGCAAAGAAATGCAATTATACCCGAATGTCAAACAAAATTTTTAATCTTGTCTTAGGCTATCAAAAGCCCTAATTTTGCCCGATATGGCTAAAAATAAGCTGCAGGTTACATATGATTTCGACTTTCTGTTATTGGCTCTGAATGCTAATGCAAAACCCTATAAACTAGCCTGGAGTCTTAATAGAGAGTTAAAGCTCAATCTCATCAAAGCTGAAAATATTGAGATTGGCTTTAATGAAGAGAGAAGTTTGTCGATTCAAAATTTTCTCGAAACCTCAGAGTTCCAAACTGTTCGTTTGATAAGAAATAGGGCGGAGGATGTAAACGATGCATATAATGCCTATTTATTGCCAGAACTAAAGAATTTCGACTATTTGATAGTTTTGGAAAACGAAACCAACACTTTCGATGAGAATGTTTTTATTACAGAGATCAAACGAATACCTTTCGTGCAATTTGTTACAAGAATTGATATTCAATCACTAAAATCAAAGGATAACCTAATTTTCTAAAATGGGTCAAAATATTTATTCCAAGAGAGCTAAAATTGTCGCTACTGTTGGTCCCGCAAGTCAATCAAAAGAAATGTTAACCCAACTTGTATTGGCTGGTGTAAACGTTTTCCGCCTTAATTTCTCCCATGGAGAACATGAAACACATGCCAAGGTTGTAAAGTGTATTCGAGAAGTAAATGAGGAGTTGGGAACACACGTTTCTATTCTCCAAGATTTACAAGGCCCGAAAATTCGAGTTGAGAAAGTTGAGAATGGGGAAGTATTTATTGAAGCTGGGCAGGAATTAGTAATTACAACTGATACCCTAGAAGGTACATCTTCCAGAGTAAGTACATCATACACAGACCTTCCTAAAGATGTTAAAAAGGGCGATATGGTTTTGATTGATGATGGTAACCTTGAGCTTTTTGTAAAAGACATTAAGGGTAATGATGTGATCTGTGAGGTAAAGTACGGAGGTTCTCTTAAGTCAAGAAAAGGAATCAATTTGCCCTTTACTGAAGTGTCTGCTCCTGCCTTGACTGAAAAAGATAAAGAAGATTTAGAGTTCGGAATCTCTCAAGACGTTGATTGGATAGCTCTTTCTTTTGTGAGAACTGCTAAAGATATTCTTGACCTTAAGGACAGAATTACGAAGTCTGGAAAAGACATACGGATTGTGGCTAAAATCGAGAAGCCAGAAGCACTAAAGAATATTGATGATATTATTGCGGTATCTGATGCTTTGATGGTAGCCAGAGGTGACCTTGGTGTTGAGATTGTAATGGAGGAGGTGCCAATGGCACAGAAGATGATTGTTGATAAGTGTAATAAGGCCGCAAAGCCTGTGATAATTGCTACCCAGATGATGGAAAGTATGATCAGCAATCCGAGACCTACACGTGCCGAGACTAATGATGTTGCTAATGCCGTGTTAGATGGGGCTGATGCTATGATGCTTTCTGCAGAAACAGCTGCTGGTAAATACCCGCTTGAAACGGTTCAGTACATGGCAAGAACCATATCCTCTGTTGAGAATTCTGCAGAGATCTATGATAGATTCTATAATCCGGATGAAAATAGTGATACTTTCTTAAATGACAACGTAATGTTGGCGGCTTCTAAGCTAAGTGAGCAAGTAAATGCTAGTGCAATTATTGGAAATACTGTATCTGGATATACTGCCTTTAAAATGTCTTCTCACAGGCCTCATGCGAAGATCTTTATCTTCACAGCCAATAAGAGCCTTCCAACAAAGCTTGGGTTGGTATGGGGCGTTGAATGTTTCTTTTACGACAAGAAAAATTCAACAGATCAGACTTTTGAGGATCAAGAAAGCATGTTAAAGAAATCTGGGAAGCTTTCAGCAGGTGAGGTCTTTATTACAACTGCAAGTATGCCAATTCATGCTTCTGGTAGAACCAATACATTAAAGATTAATGTAGCTGACTAATGGACTAATTAGAGCTTAATCTGAAGCCCGTCATACGCAAGTTTAATGTTGGCGGGCAAGGTTGTTTCTACGGTCCTGTGCGTTCCCATTTTATGGCTCTGGTGTGTGAAGTATGTGGTTTCAGCACCAATGATTTCAGCCATTTCAATGGCTTCCTCTAGCGTAAAGTGACTAATGTGCTCGGTTTGCTGCAGCGCGTTAAGGATAACAATTTTGCTTCCTTTGATCTTTTCGATCGATTCATCACTGATAGTCTTTGCGTCAGTGATGTAAGTGAAATCCCCAATTCTAAAGCCATAGACGGGAAGTTTATAATGCATGACCTCAATAGGCGTGATTTTAATACCATCAACCTCAAAAGGCTTCCCATCAATTTCGTGAACTTCTACTTGAGGTGCTCCTGGGTATTTTTTCTCAGTAAACACATAGGCAAACTCTCGCTTGAGTTGGTCTATCACTCTTGGGTCTGCATAAATCGGCATATCCTTCTCCTGTAGAAAGTTGAAAGAACGTATATCATCCATTCCAGCGGTGTGGTCTTTGTGTTCATGCGTGAAGATGAGCGCATCTAAGCTTTTAATTCGCTCTCTGAGTACTTGTTGTCTAAAATCGGGACCTGAATCGATAACAATACTCTTTCCTTCCTCTTCAATGTGTATTGAGGAACGGAGTCTTTTATCTCTAAAATCTAATGAAGTGCACACCGAACAATTACAGCCAATTACAGGCACACCTTGAGATGTTCCAGAACCTAGAATAGTTACTTTCACAGGTCTAGGGTTGTTTGTGAAAGTTCCGTAAGGAGCTTGATGTTTTTCTCACTTAACCTTCTCTGGTCTATTTCCACTGATTTTATAATTTCTATGAGGCAGTTGATTTTGCCTTCAGTGGTGTAGTATTTGTTGACTATAGCAATCTTAGTGTCTTTGAGTAGGCAATATCCTGATTTGAAATTGCCTTTCTCGTAGCGAAGAACGTAATCAGACTCTGCGAATACATCTTCAAGTTTGCTTAGGAACTGTTTGGTATATCTTATTGACATTAATTGTTAGCAGTGTATTTCTTTACTAGCTCAATGAGTTTGTCATAGTCTAGTGGTTTTTGAACATATTCGTTCATACCAGCATCAAAAAAGTCTGAGACAGGCAAGTTTTTAGCATTACCTGAAATTCCAATAATTGGAGTTTTAGATTTTTTGGTTTTACCAGCTCTAATCTTTTTTGTGGCATCTAAGCCATTCAAGATTGGCAGGTTAATGTCCATAATCACCAAATCGAAGTCTTCTGCTTCAAATTTATCTAAAACGGATTGTCCGTCTTTGGCTGATGTAATTTTACAGTTTTCAAAAAGAAGAATCTTCTTTAAAAGATTTTGAATAACGGAAGAGTCTTCCGCAACAAGAACTTTCTTGTATTCTACTTGGGTCATAATTAGTTAATCTTTAACAGTCTAGTATAGTCTCTTAAAAGGGTGTCTGCGTACTCCAAAAAAGCTTCAAGTTCAAGGTTGGCATTGTCCAATTTCCCCTCCCTGATGTGAATCTCAATTGAGGCTGCCATATTCGAAAGAATGGCGAACCCAAATGAGCCTGCATTTCCTTTTATAGTGTGCAAGATACTTAAAATTTCAGTGTACTTATTGTGGTTTTTTAAAATTGCAATGGATTGCAAAAGAGAAATCGTTTCACTAACAAATTCTTCAATGAGATTTAATAAAGATTCTCTACCAGTAAATCGAAGCAACTCATTAATTACCTCATGGTCAATATGTTCTCTTTCTATCGAAAAAGATGATAAGTTGGAGGTGTCGAAGTTTGAAATCCAATATCGAATAGTCTCAATCAATACATTTGGTTTTACTGGCTTCATAATGTAGTCATTGAAACCAAAGGAGATTATCCTTTCCTTATCACCGCTACCAGAGAATGCTGTTATGGCAATAATTGGGCAATTTAAATCGAAGTCGCTCTTTATTCTAGTGAAGCACTCAAAGCCATCCATCTCTGGCATTTGAATATCTATCAGTATTAAGTCTACTTCGTTTTCTTTTAAATAATCAAGCGCTTCTTGACCTCCTGAGGTGATAATGGGATTCATTTGGCCATTGGATAGAACTGACCTTAAATACTTGCGATTAATCCCATTGTCGTCAATTACAAGTACTCTGTTGTGTGTTTCACTCATAGCTGTGTTTCAATTATAATATATTTGACTTCTTATTAATAGCATGAGCTCATTTAAAAAATATTTAATCTGCATAGTCGGTCCCACTGCGGTTGGTAAAACATCCTTGTCTATACAATTAGCTGAGTTTTTAGGAGCTGAGATTATTTCTTCAGATTCCAGGCAATTTTACGAGGAGCTAAATTTAGGAACAGCGAAGCCAAATGATGATGAACTGAAAATGGTTTCTCATCATCTGATCAATTCACTATCAATTCATGATGAATACGATGTAGGTAAATTCGAAAAGGAAGCTATCCAAATTATTGAAAACTTACATGAACTCAATGATTTTGTAGTAATGGTTGGAGGCTCAGGACTTTTTGTGGATGCTGTTTGCAATGGTTTAGACACCTTTCCAGAGGTGAAGGCTGGCATGAGAGATCAACTCAACTTAGAACTCGAGCAAAACGGATTGGATGCTTTGACCGATGAACTGAAGGCGAAGGATCCTGAATATTTCGAAATAGTGGATTCTAAGAATCCACAACGAGTGATAAGAGCACTTGAAGTAATTCGTTCGACTGGCCAGAAATTTTCCCACTTCAGGAAGCGAGAAAAAAGAGAGAGGTCATTTGAAGTAATCAAAATTGGTTTGGAAATGGATCGAGAGGTGCTTTACCAAAGGATCGATCTGAGGATGGATCTGATGATAGAACAGGGTTTGTTCGAAGAAGCGAAAGCCTTGCTGCCCTTTAAGCATCTCAATGCATTACAAACAGTTGGCTACCAAGAAATATTCCCTTATCTGGAAGGTGAATATGATTATGAAGAAGCTGTAAGACTTCTCAAAAGAAACTCGAGGCGATACGCTAAACGACAACTCACATGGTTCAGAAAGGATCCTGAGGTTAACTGGTTTCAACCCGAACAGAAAACAGAAGTTTTCAGTCTACTGAGTAAAAATCTAAAACTGTCTAAAACCAAAGACTGATGCCACTACACTGTCTGGGGATTTTTTAATAAAGCGATTGTATTCGTTAGCCTTACTTTTTAGGATTTTTATCAATTCTTGCTGCTTCAAATTATGAGCTTTGAGCTTTTGGGATAACTCTTCGTCTTTCAAATCAATCAAGGCATTTGAGAAATCAGCGATAAATTCTTCTTCCTTTTTATAACTCTGAAACCTATCAGTAGAGGATTTTTTAAGTTTTTCCGCCAATTCCTTTAATTCAGAACCTGCACTCTGGGCATCATAATCAAGGACCAAATGTTTTCTAGTGCGGCTATTTTCAGCCATCTGATCAATTACTCTGTTTAACTGGGCTTTACGAGGTTTAATTTGACCATAAGTGTAAATAGTATAAAGAAGTATTAGCCCAAAAAGCGCTACGAATAATGGTAGAAATCCCATAATTTAATTGTTTGAGTTTGACCTTGTTTGATGGCCGAAATAAGATTTTTTTATTCTTAATTGCAAGCAGACTAGCAAGCTAAGGCTTTAAACTGCAATTTAAACCTCATTTTGGAAAAGGAGCTAAAACCTATTCTCATTATTACTTACTACTGGCCTCCAAGTGGGGGCGCTGGGGTTCAAAGGTGGCTTAAATTCAGTAAGTATCTGCCAGAGTATGGTTGGCGACCAATAATTTTCACTCCAGAAAATCCTGATTTCGACTTAAAGGACGCCTCACTATTGAAGGATATTCACCCAGAGGTGGAAGTTTTGAAGTTTCCGATTTGGGAGCCTTATCGGATTTTTAAAAAGCTTTCTGGACAAAAGGAGTTAAAGCAGGGGCAGATTTTGGAAGGCTCAAAAAGTAGTTGGTTAAAACGATTGGCCGTCTGGTTGAGAGGAAATCTATTTGTACCTGACCCAAGAATCTTTTGGGTAAAGCCTTCCTCTAATTACATATTAGATATTTTGGAGACAAATGGTGTGAAGCATGTAGTTACTACAGGCCCACCTCATAGTGTTCACCTTATAGGGCTCAAATTGAAAATGAGAGTTCCTTCTCTTACTTGGATTGCTGACTTCCGAGACCCATGGACGGAATGGGAGATTTTACATGCCATGAGAATTTCGAAATTCGTTTGGAATAAGCATAGGAAATTAGAACAACAGGTGATAAAAGCTGCGGATTCGCTTTTGGTGACAAGTCCAAGTGCAGGGGATGCTTTTAAAAAATTAGGTGCCAGAAGAACCAAAGTAATCACTAATGGGTATGATAAATCAGATGTGTTAATAGAAGCCAAACAAAACCAAGGGCTTTTCCGGATCAGTCATATTGGTATGTTAAGCGAGAAACGAAATCCTCATTCATTATGGCAAGCAATAAGTGAGATCATTTCATCGAATTCGCAAATGAATTTTGAAATAAAGCTGACGGGTATAATTAGTGATAAAGTCCTCAATACTTTAGCGTCTGATCAATACATCAAAGGAGCATTGCAGGTTCAGGATTCTGTTGCTCATGAACAGGTTGGAGGGCTTTATGCCGAAAGCGATCTGCTTTTATTAATTCAAACCAAGTCTGAAGGCCAGCAGACACAATTGCCAGGTAAGCTTTTTGAATACTTACAGGCCAAGAAACCTATTCTTTGTATTGGAGACACAAATAGTGATTTGGCCAAAATCATAAAGGAAACCAACTCAGGGCAGTGTTTTGGGTATGATGATAGCCAAGGGATTCTTCATTTCCTACAACTTATTCTGAGCAAGGATTTAGACTTTAGCTTCACCGGAATAGAGCGGTTTAGTAGACGAGAGTTAACCCAAGAGCTCTCGGAGTTTTTAACTCGCTTTTAGCTTATTTAATAACTGCTTGACCAATCCATTGAATTCGTCTGACACTTTTAATGCATAGGCCATACTTAAGAGCAGGGTGCCTATGATCGTTGACCTGAGTATTAAGTCTATCAGCTGATTTTCTTGAGCTGCCAGAAAATGGTTGACCACTAAAACTACTCCCACAATAGCAATCATTTTAACAGTTGACCAATCGAAGGGCTGAATTCCGAACTTCCACCAGACAAATATGTATTTGATTAAGTTGAAGCTTAGCATGGCAATGAAAGAGGCAATAGCAGCTCCTTCGATACCATATGCTGGGATGAGGATCAGGTTCAAAGAGATGGTAAGTGCCGCCAAAATAGCTACGGCTATCACGTTGAATTTATAGTATTTCGACATGACAATAATTTCGCCATTGGCGCCAAAGGCCATGTCTGATAGTTTACCCAAGCCGATAAATAGCACCACATTAATGCCTGTTAAATAGGCTTCGTTGTTGGGGATAAATGAATAGATATTATTGAGATTAGCCCAAATTCCAATAAGCAGCAGAGAACCGATTAATAGCTGATTTATCGATGTTTGTTGATAAAGTTTTTTAACCGCAGCCATGTCGTTTTTATTGAATGACTGTGAAAGAAGCGCGGAACTTAATTGAGTGATAGCTCTCTTCGGCATTTCAATGACGATACCAATAAAAAAGGCAATGGTATAAATGCCTGTTTCTTCCAGTCCCAAACTTCCACTGATCATGATGCTATCAATCTGAAGTATGATTTGTGTGCCACCAGCTCCAATCAGTGAGAATAAGCCATATTTCAGTATGCTTTTCAATTTTCCATCCCTCAAAAACTGAAAGTTTAGGGATAAATGAAGTTCGCCTCTTTTGAGGAAGTAGAATAAAAGACCGAGGGTTGCGAGTCCGTAAATTGCTAATAAAAGGTAAACCAGTAAGTTGAAGTCAATCAATTCAAAGCCATAAAGTCCGATGCTAATCATGGTAAAGAGCCTCAAACCAATATCCTTTAAAAGGGTTGGGGGAACAATACTCAATAGGCTTCTTGAATAGGCTTCAAGTAATTGAAAGAGAATAATTAAATAGGTGATCAGGAGTGTCAGCTGAAAATACTCCACGAATAAAGAAGATTCAGTAGCGAAGTAGCTGAGTATTGGTTCTCTGAACAGAATAGAGATCAAACAAAGCAATAAGAAACCCAAACTGCCACCTATTAATGCCGCTGAAAGGAATCCTTTTTCTTTTTTGAATTCTGGATAGTACTTAATAAAGCTCTGAGCCAAGCCAGCCTGACCAAAAGTAGCCAACAAATAGGCTGAGCTTTGGATTAATCTGAACAGGCCTACTTGCTCTGTGCTGAGGAAATAGGGATAAAGCCAAAGCACATTCACATAGCCAATAGCTACACCTATGTAGGCTAGGGCGGAAGACTTAATACTTTGGCGGATTACGATGCCCAATTGAATTTCGGTTTAAGTTAATGTGTACTATTCATTTACACATCTATGCTTATTTAACCCAATGAAGGGTTGGATTAAAGTTATTAGATGATTTTAGATTCTTTTAGCTTCAACAATGTAATACCTTGGAGTAATTAATCTTAATGTAGGTCTGATGCCTATTTTGTTTACGGGACTAGTCCACTTCTCGCGTCTAATGATTTCCCAGCTAGCTTTATTTAATAACCAATCGAACTGCCAGTCCTCAAATTCATGAAAATGCTGATCCCATTCGTCTGATTTATTGCGGTAGGCTTTTGCAAACCAAAGGCTCAGAGGCACCGAAGCAAAAAGTTTAGGCGCTTTTACTTGAGTTAGAACTCCCATTGGATTGATTAAATGTTCTAATACTTCAAACATAGTAACAGCATCATATCCCTCTCTCGCTATGATTTCAGGATGATAGTCGAAATCTTTACCATATGCGTTAGAGACCTCATAACCATTTTTTTTCAAAAATTCTGACATGTCGTTGGGAGTGCCTAAGTCGAGAATTTTACTTCCTTTTGGCAAGCTTATTTCTAAAAACTTCAGTGTTTTGTGGAAACGGGCATGCTTTGTTTTTTCCTTATTTCTATCCATTGCTACTCAGCTAGTAATTGGG
>CAYGKL010000041.1:18107-25480 GCA_964350505.1 uncultured Roseivirgaceae bacterium
TGGCCATTCCTATTGTGAGGTATTAAATTTACATCGGCCTGGGCCATGTAAGAGAAGAATTTCTCAAAGGGCTGATAGCCTAATATCTCTACTTGATCTTCAATACCATCCTTTCCAATAAGTTTCCTCAACCAAAGTTCTGTATCTGGAGAAAGCTTGCCTGTGATTATCAGTTTGATCTGAGGCAAGTGCTTTAATTGACCAATAGCTCTTACCATAACATCTACCCCTCTGTGTGGACCCACATTCCCGGTATAAGCCAGAATAAAATCTTCCTTACTTTTATTGTAAATATTGTCTATCTCCTTTTGATCTAGAAAGCTAATGCTTTCAGAGTTGGTGATTGAGCTTATCTTCTGTTTTTCAACCTTATGTATGTCACAAAGCCTATCTTTCATCTCTTCGACTACTACTATCACGTGGTCAGCAGCCTTGATAGATAGTTTTTCATAATTAAGCCATGTATTGTAGTTGAAGAAGACGTTGTTCTTAAGTCGAATCAAAGGATTGGTTTTCCATTGGAACCAAACCTTAAGAGCTTCCGGGTAATTTTCATGAAAATCTAAAATCACCTTTACGGTTGGAAAGGCTTTTCGAAGTTGAAGCGCAGTTTTCGCTAGAGGCAAATCATGGACATGAACAGCATCGAATTTTTCCTTTCGGTGTAATTGTTTAAGTCGTTTTGAAAATACTGGATGATGAAAACGAAAAAGGACAAGAAGCACATCCCAAATACCCCGCCAAAAAAAACTTTGTGCTATAGCTACTCTGTGTATCTGAATATCATTTACTGTTTCAAAGGCAGGCTCATTTTTTCTTCTTAAGCAGATTAGATGTATTGCAAAACCTGAAGCTAATAATGAAGAAGTTTCTTTGTTCACCCGGATGTCACTCGGGTAAAACTCGTGCAAAAGCATGCAAATCTTTTTCTTCATGACCTCAAATTTAGGCTTCAAACTTTTATTATTCGTTTCTTCCTTCTTTTTTTGATCAAAAGAAAGAGATGCACGTCACTATTATTGCTGGTACACGCCCCAACTTTGTAAAAATATCACCCATAATTCATGCAATAAAGCGCTTTCAAAGTACAGATGACAGGAATTTAGAATATACATTGGTGCATACAGGTCAGCATTATGACGAGAAGATGAGCGGTTCTTTCTTCAAAGATTTGAATATTCCTGAGCCAGATGTCAATCTAAATGTAGGGTCGTCTTCTCATTCGGAGCAAACAGCTAAAATTATGATTGCTTTTGAAGAACATTTGGTAAATAATCCGACTGATTGTGTTTTGGTAGTAGGGGACGTTAACTCAACCATGGCATGTGCTATAGTTGCTAAAAAACTTCATCTCAAGCTCGTTCACGTGGAAGGCGGGTTAAGGTCGAATGATCGAAACATGCCAGAAGAGATTAACCGGTTAATTACTGATTCCATAACGGACTACTTTTTCACTACTAGTCGGTTAGCTGATGAAAACTTGAAGAATGAAGGTGTAGCTGAAGATAGAGTGTTCTTAGTTGGGAATACAATGATTGATAGTTTGGTAAACTCTTTAGAACGAACTAATGCACCCGAACTACCTGAAAAGTTAATTGACGGTGAATATTTTCTATTGACTCTACATAGGCCATCCAATGTAGATGATAGAAGTAAGCTAAATGAACTTTTGTCAAATATTCATTCCTTTTGTCAAGGCTTTAAAATCGTGTTTCCCGTTCATCCTAGAACCAAATCTAAGATTGATAATCCTGAGCATTATGAGCATATAATTTTCACTTCACCATTACCTTACTTACAGTTTCTTCATGCTATGAAACACGCCAAGGCGGTAATTACAGATTCTGGAGGTATTCAGGAAGAAACTACTTTTTTACAGACGCCATGCCTAACACTTAGAAATAATACCGAGCGACCTGAGACAATAGAAATTGGTACTAACGTATTAATTGGTGAAGATATGAAGCTTTTGCAAGAAAGTATATCCCAAATAATTGCCGGAGAATGGAAAGCAGGTCAAATTCCAGAATTCTGGGATGGTAAAACCTCTGACAGGATTGTTGAACACTTAGCCCGTCTGCTTGATTAAACTACCTCCTTTTTTAGCTCCAAATAAATGGCATAAAAGAGCAAGAGTAAGGTAGCGATTGAGCAGATCATCATAATGGCACTTCCTGTGGTATAAATCTTCGGTTCGAAGCTGAATTCAATGGTGTGATCACCCGCTGGGATCACTAAGGCGCGAAGGATGTAATTGGCACGAAGCATATCTACCTCGTTTCCATCAATTGTCACTTTAAAACCTTTTGGGTAATGAATTTCAGAGAAGACAGCAAAGCCTTGTCCTTCGTTAGATGATTCGTACTTCCAATAACCTGGGTGATAGTCTACCAAATTAATAGTTCCATTGGCAGATGGTGTCAAGTTTTGAGGCACCTCCTTCTTATTTACGATTGCAGTGCTACTTGGTGTGGTTAAATTACGTGTGGCATTAAACTCACCATCGGCATCCTCTACATAGTTTAGGTTGCTAACGAACCAAGCAGCACCTAGGGTTCTAGGGTTTTGCAATACATCTTGTGAGGATTGAATAATGAACTTGGTGTTCATCATATTGAGGATCGGGGTTTGACTAAAGTCTGGTATTGATCCACTTTGAACCGTTTGTGCGACATAAGTGTACTCTGGTAAAATTACATTGTCAATGAGTTCCTGATACCTTCTTACTCTCGCCCCATGGTAGCCACTTACCAAATGATGATGGTAAGATGCCCTAGCACTATAGAACTGGGCGGTAAGGTCTAAAACTCTTTCTCCCAGCTGTTCATTTTGTGTGATTGATCTATCAGCTGGCGTTTCGGCAAAAACATTAGACCTAAAATTGGTGCTGTAGTTACCCTCAGAAATAAACCTATTACTGATCATAAGTATTTCAGAAACACCAATTGCTACCAGCACTATGGTCATAATGTGGCTTTTAAGTTTATCTTTTTTATAAAGGAAAAGGGTAAAGGCAAATAAGGCGATAAAGAAGAAGGCCCTCCAAGCATCAGTGCTAAACAGCTCTTTTCTATCTGCTTTTACAACTCTTGCTATTTCTTGCGGAAGGTTGGCATCAAATGCAGACCTGAAGCTGAATAATCCTGTGCCTATGGCTAGAAGAAGCGCAAAGCCTCCAGTTGAAGCTAAAGCAATCAAGAACTTCTTCTCAATCTTTTTGTCCCACTTTAGTTCTAACAGTTTCTGTAAACCAAGCATGCCTAATAAGCCGATGGCAAAAATGGGCATTACCATGGTGAAGGTTACCGACCTGAATTTGTTGTAGCCCGGAAAATAATCGAACATCAAATTATTAAAGGCCGGAAAGTTGCGACCATAGCTGAGAATGATACCTAAGACAGCTACTGAAACCAACCAGATTACATATTTTCTTTCAACTAAAATGCATCCCAATACAAAAAGGAAAACCATGATCGCACCTGCATAATAGGTAGTAGGGGTTTCTTGTCCCCAATAGGTGGGAACTCCTCTTAGATATTGCTGAATTTGAGCAGAGTTTGCACCGTTCTTGATAAGGAAATCGGCTAATTCGGAGTCTTTAGAGAAAGGGCCATTACCTCCCAAAGCATTCGGAATAAAGAGAGTAAAAGGATCCCATATGCCATTTGAATATTGAAAGGCGTAAGTAGGAGAGAGCCCATCGGCATTCATTTCATCATCTACTTGCTGAGTGAGTTCAGACGCACCTCGGTTAGAGTATTTTCCATACTCATAAGTGGCATAAAACTCACCGAAGAAAGTGCCGATAGCTAATACAGCAGCAAAGAGCAAGAGCCCTAAACGCTGAGTATATTCTTTAATTTCACCTCCCTTGTAGGCGTAAATGAGTTGTATCAGACCGTAAATACCAATGATAAAGGCTAAATAATAAGTAATCTGTAAGTGATTAACCCTGAGTTGCATAGCCAATGCCAAAGCCGTTAAACTTGCGCCTAGCCATTTGTTTCTGGTAAAGCAGAGGTGTATTCCACCCATTACTAAAGGCATAAAAGAAACAGCAGAAATCCGCGCATTGTGTCCTGCGGTTAGTCCTATGATATTGTAAGAAGATAGGCCAAAAGCTACAGAGCCAATCAAGGCTAAGTAGGGTTTCACCTTAAAGCACAATAGCATGATGTAGAAGGAGAGCATGCTCACAAAAATGATTCTTACCGGGTGAGGTAAGCCAAGAGCAAATACTGCATGGGTGTATTTTATGAGCTGGTTACCCCATTTTACGCTAATGAGGTAAGCAGGCATTCCCCCAAAGATAGAGTTGGTCCAAAGGCCTTCTTCGCCAGTGGCACTTCTATATTCTGTCAACTCCTGGGCACTTGCTTCCCATTGGATAATGTCACTTTGGTTGAGGTTTTTACTTTCGAAAAAAACCGGATTGAAAAAAGAAACGGTGATGATAAGAAATACAATTACGGCTATCAGGTGAGGGAGCACATGTTGCGAAAAGTTGATCTTCTTCATTCGGTTAATTCAATTTGGCTCACAATATCTTCATTAGGCCACTAATAGAAAAGTATATGCTTCTATTTATAGTTTTTACTCTATCCAACGACTTTTTAAGAAAGGAAAAAAGCCTATTTTTGCTGTCCAAAATATTGAAAGCATGTTCGAGAATTTAAGCGGGAAGTTAGATAAAGCTTTTAAGACCCTTAAAGGTCAAGGGTCAATTACTGAAATCAACGTTGCCACAACGGTTAAGGAAATTAGAAGAGCCTTGATCGATGCTGACGTTAATTATAAAGTGGCCAAAGATGTCACGGACAAGATTAAGGAAGAAGCCTTAGGTAGAGATGTACTCATTTCGGTTTCACCAGGACAGTTGTTGGTGAAAATTGTGAATGAGGAGCTTACTCAGATGATGGGTGGCCAAAAGGTAGATGTGGTCCTTCAGGGCGATCCTGCCATTGTGCTTATCTCTGGTTTACAAGGTTCTGGTAAAACTACCTTCTCGGGTAAGTTGGCCAGAATGCTCAAAACACAAGGTAGACAGGTCTTATTGACTGCTTGTGATATTTATCGTCCAGCTGCGATTGATCAGTTGAAAGTGCTCGGTGAGCAAATAGGCGTTGAAGTTTATGCCGAACCGGAAAATAAAAATGCAGTTGAAATTGCCAGCAATGCCATAAAGCATGCGAAGGCAACTGGAAAGAAAATAGTTATTGTCGATACAGCAGGTCGTTTAGCGGTTGATGAGCAGATGATGCAAGAAATTGCAGACTTGAAGAAAGCGCTCAACCCTTCAGAGACTTTGTTTGTAGTTGACTCTATGACTGGGCAGGATGCTGTGAATACAGCCAAGAGCTTCAACGAAAGACTTGATTTTAGCGGGGTAGTCCTCACTAAACTCGATGGTGATACACGAGGTGGAGCAGCACTTTCGATTCGAACAGTAGTTGATAAACCGATCAAGTTCATCTCTACTGGAGAGAAAATGGAAGCGATTGATGTCTTCCATCCAGACCGTATGGCCAACAGAATCCTTGGAATGGGTGATGTGGTTTCTTTGGTTGAAAAAGCCCAAGAGAACTTCGATGAGGAAGAGGCCAAGAAGCTCAACAAGAAAATCCGTCAGAATAAATTCGACTTCGATGATTTCCTTTCTCAATTAGAGCAGATCAAGAAAATGGGTAACCTCAAAGACTTGATGGGTATGATCCCGGGTATGGGAAAAGCCATGAAGGGTCTTGACATTGATGACGATTCTTTCAAGCCTATCGAGTCTATCATTCGCTCAATGACAAAGGAAGAGCGAGCCAACCCAGAAATAATGAATGGCAGCCGCAGAAAGCGTATTGCAGATGGTTCAGGAACCTCTATTCAGGAAGTGAATAACCTGATGAAGCAATTTGGCGATATGCGTAAAATGATGAAAATGATGAATAAGGTGGGTGGCCAGCGTGCCATGCAAAGCCTTGCTCAAATGGGAGGTAAAAGATAGACTACCAAATCATCCGAAAGAAATATTAAATCACATCTAGTCCTCGTTTGTAACGAGGACTTTTTTGTGGATTAGACTTGAGTTGCTATAATTGATGTCTTCACCAACGAATTTAGTTGGGGACGAAGTTTTGAGTAGTGTCCCGCATAAAGCTAATATTTGTGCCTATTGCTCGGTAGCCGGTTTAGCCACCAATCCTCTCGATTCTTTATAAGACTCCCACTGTACCCAAGCCATTTGGTAGTCATAGTCTGCCGTTTCAAAGGTCAGTTTATAACGATGCCTCTTGTCATCGAAGTAACGAATGTCGTTAGGAGAGAAGGTCTTCGTGCTATCTATTTTTTTATTCACTATGTACTCAATATTGGTATCTTCTCTTTTCCATCGTAGTGTATAGTAATCTAGGTTTTCATTGATTTTGTATTTGCCGTCATTGAGGATTAACACCTTTTCGGTTTCTAACAACTTCTTATTTCGGTAATCATTGATGGCGATTTTTGCAGCACCATATCTGTTCAAAAACTCATGAGATTTATCTTCTCTCAAGTAGGCCTGAATTTTAACTAAAAGACTATCAATGAAGTAGAGGTTAATATCATCGATAAAATAAGATTCAGCCAGATAATCAATTCTATCTAAACGATAGATAGTGAAATCGTCAGTGTAGAATTCTCCATAATGCTTGAAAACCGTTAAATCTAAGTCTTTCATATGCTGTTTGAGCTCCAAAGAGGAGAACTGAAATTGATATTCAGGCATATCGACTACGATACTAGCTTGACGCTCTCTAGGTTTTGATTCAGTTTCGGCAAGTTCCGTCACTTCATCGGGTTCCTTATTGGGTACCGAGCATGAACAGATGGCGAAAATGAAAAAGGCGAGGAGTAAATGAGCTTTCAATCAACTAAGTTTTTCGTTAATTAACTAGATTGAATTCGAATATCCAAGTTTTGAGACCTAAAATGATCGCACAAGTTGCAGTACTTGTTGGAAATTACTATCAGTAAAGTCGTGAAATATTAGGCTTGGTTGAATTTGGAGAGGGTTGTGATACTTTAAATACGAATCCCAAACATGTTCTATGAACCAATCTGGTTCTTCTCCCCAACGTAACTCATTCCTACGTCTTTCTAAGAATTCGGCTTTCCTAATTGATAAAGAGATAGAAGCCGAGGCCAGTTCATTCAACTTTTTATCATTGAAAGCGAAGATACCTTCAGCGATTACATAGTTGAAGCGTTTTAGGTCTTTTGAAATTTGGGCATGCCACTTTACCCAGTCAATAGATGCGGGAGTTTCCCAATCCACGCGATCTCTAACTCTAGGGATTTCTGATTGAGGAAGCACAAAATCATCCTGATCTAAATGAATAGCACTG
>CAYGKL010000042.1:0-21820 GCA_964350505.1 uncultured Roseivirgaceae bacterium
GTGCGAGACGAGAGGTTAGTGCATTCTAATCCCCACTCATCATAGCTGTGCGTTAAGTTTAATTCCCGCACGTGCATAGAATAAACACAAAGCTTCTTCTTATACACTTAGTATCGATCTTCCTAATAATCGGAGCATTTGAAAATATTGGTATTCTATATAATCTGGAATTAACAGAATATCTAATAGAATTTGGGATTGATAATGGCCTGAAAATCTATGCCGAAGAAAATGATATAACACAAGGCGAGGCAATAACTAATATGGGGCTTTCTGTACAACTCATTTGTATAGCAGGACTGTTAATTGGCACAGGGTTATCGATAATTAAGTCCAGAAAATTCAATATTAGCCTTCTCAATCAAGGGATACTGTTCATCCTTGGCTTTTTGTTTATAAGGTTTGATATATCCAATTATCTCCAATTTCAATCAATTTTTCAAAGTCGTGATATAAGTTTGATTATTGCAACTTTGGTTTTGATAGCATTAGGATTGATTGGCTTTTATTCAAAAAAAATAAATAACTGGATTGAACATTGAACTAAACTTAACATAACCTATACGCAACGCTGCTAATGGTGGTACTGAAGCTTCTGTGCTTCTACCCCGCCAAAGCTGCGCTTTGACGTTTACGAAAATGAAAATTAACTTAAACCACAGCTTTGGCTTACCACCGTGCTCGATTGAATACTACCGCTTTTCAATCCCGCACTGCGCATAGCCGAACCGTTAGCGGGCAATAGAGTAAGCTAACATTGATACAATTATCGCTAACATTGTAAATTTATCTCCATTGAACTAAAATGAATTTCTTTAGTATAGAAAGATCAAGTCAAATAAAAAAATTTATCATAATTCTGAAATAGACTGAATGTTTGAACGTACTTATTAAAAAATATTACAAAAGATGAAAACACTACGGCTACTTCTCCTTGCTCCTTTATTAATGGCTTGTCCGGGCGAAGATGAGGTTAATATTGAAGAAGACTTGCTCTTTGAAACAGGTATATACGGAGGCTGGAAACTAGAAAGTCAAACAACTGACGGTATAGCAGACAATTTAGAAATGGATGAAATTTTCTTAGAATTCTATCCTGATAAAAACATACAAGACAATATTGGAGAGTATGAACTCGAAGAACCAAATAAAAACACCGTGGGAAACTTTGTTTTAAATGAGTCTGATCTAGCCATCATCTTGTTAACTGAGGGTCAAACGGACATTAATTATGATTATCTTATTAATTCAGCTAATACCTATCTAACCCTCTCTTTCACCAAGAACGATATGAACATTAAACAAGATTGGAGAAAAGTATATTAACTTTTACTTAATGATATGTACAGTATTTTTTCACCATTGCAGAATAAAATGTCTGTTGCTTTCTAAAAGAATCGACCCGCTAACAAACACTAAAATGAATATGCGATCTGAAAACTTTGATATGACATTGCAAACTGGAAATTTCAGTGCATCTAGCAACTTGGGCGCATACTCATTTTAGTTGGACGTTGTGGGTAAGTTGGGAAACCTGAACTTCAAAAGAAAAATGAAATTTAAGTTGAAACTAATTTTATAGAATTATAAGCCAAAATACGCACTGAAACACAGAATGGAATCGTTACTCAAACGGAATTAAAAATATAAAGAATAAAAAATATAAATGGCGAGAATAAAAGCGAATAGAAAAACTCTAATTAGATGGAAAGTGTATATAGACAGAGCTCGAATGTATATTGGCTATATTCAATTTCTTATGATTGGATTTGTTTTACTAGAGGCATATAAAGAAACTTCTATCGGAATATTAATATTTAACAACTTAATCTTTTCAGTTCCAATAATATTTATAGCTTTTATTATATTATCGCTTTTGATTGGAAGATTAGACACTGTTTTTGGATTACGAGAAGAAGAATTACGAAATTCATCTTCATCAAATCCTGTAATGAGAGAAATTCTTGCAAATTTGGAAAGTATAAAAACGGAATTGAAAGAACTGAAATCGGAAAATGATAAATAAAAAAACCTACGCACAACAACATATATAATTTATTGCTGGTTCTAGCCTACTTACGAAAATCCTAGCGGATTTTCTATTCGGTTTTTATTTACTAAATTCAGTGCTTGAAACACGCAACAAATCATAGATAAAACCGTTGTGAGCCATCACACCATGGCCTTCATTTCTACTACATAATCTTGCAAAAGTGTATCCAAGTGAATACATTTACATATGTATTCCATAGAGAAAACAGATGAATTCGATAAGTGGCTGAGAAAGCTTAAAGACAAAAGAGCTAAAGCCAAGATTCTTTTCAGGATTCAACGTATTCAAGAACATGGAAACTTTGGTGATTGTCAACCAGTCGGCCAAGGTATAAGTGAGTTAAGAATTCACTATGCTAAGGGCTATCGAGTTTATTTGAAAGACATAAATGGAAGAATTGTACTCCTATTAAGCGGAGGCGACAAATCAACTCAACAAAAAGACATCAATAAGGCACAACAACTTTGTTTGGCGTTTAAGGATAAAACTGATTGATCATGGCTACAGGCAAAACATCAAAATTTGATATCGCAGAGTATTTGGATGATGACGACATGATTGTTGAATATCTTAATACAGTACTTGAAGATGGTGATTCAGAGGATATTCTTGCAGCAATTGGCCATATCGCGAAGGCTCAAGGAATGACTAAAATTGCCGCTGAAACAGGATTAAGTAGAACTAGTCTTTACAAAGCATTGTCGAAAGGCGCAAAACCTCAATTTGATACTGTCCTAAAAGTATTGAGAGCAGTTGGAAGTAATCTTAATGTAAGGACCACTTAGAAAGACGGCTCACAACATAACCTAAAGTGCAGCACCTCATAAAGTTTCAGTTTTCACAAGATCAATTGATCTAAGCCTTACCGCAAAGCCTCGTGGTGGAGGCAGCAGCTGTTTAAGTGTTGGCCGCAGGCCAAATTTAATCTTATAGCGCGCGGTGCATCTCTCTTACTTCTGAAGTCTCTCGGACTTTGCTATATTTCGTTACAATAAATCAAACACGAAAGCGGCAGCCGCACATTAGCCAGACCATTACCAACTATATAAAATGAAACTGCTCCTAATGATAATGACCTGCACATTGATGATCAACAGTGTATTAGGCCAAGAGCAGAAAATCGATTCAACAATTCTCAAAATAGAATCAGCTGTTATTGATAATATGCTTTATAGAGCTTCAATTAGTTCAGATTACTCTCTCCAAATAAAGGACTCGACAGAGACGGTTGTTTTTACCTTGAATAATACCTACCCAAATTTTGAATTCCGTGATTATGATCAAGATGGCTATAAAGACCTAATTATTAGTCATATATCAAATGTACCAGGAAGAGAAGACCGTATTCGATATAATCCAAATCTCGAGAGATTTATATTAATTGAGGGATTTTCTGATTACCCAAATGCGCTTCGAATTGAAGGAACAAAATATCTTTATTCATATCATCGCAGTGGCTGTGCTGATAAAAATTGGGATAGTGACTTATTCTATATTGAAAATCATCAAACAGTAAAAATTGGAAATATTGCTGGAAGGGAATGTGATGATGATGGAGTTGAAGACGGCATCTACATTTATAAACTCCATCAAGACAAATTAGATTTAATTCAAACCATACATATCGACACTATCAATAAATATCAAGACTATAAATGGGGATTTATCGCTGATTATTGGAATAAAAAATATTTAGAATTCCGTTAAAACAGTTGGTAACACAACCTATACGCAATGCGTCTGAGGGTTGTACCGAAACTTCTGTGCTACACCCCCGCCAAAGCTGCGCTTTGACTTTTTTTATGAGTAAATTAAAATCAAAACTTAACTTTGGCTACCGACCGTGCACGATTCAAAACTATCGCTTTTGAATCACGCACTGCGCATAGCCAGGAACGTTGTGGGGCATTAAATACAGAACCTTGAATGAAATTTCTTTGCTTAGTTTTCCTATTAATCAGTTTCAATCTCTCTGCGCAAACAACTATTGATTCGATTGTAAATCAAATAGGAGTACGTACAGACAAAGAGGCAGAACAAAATTCTGTTATTAGATGGAAAGAATCAGACAAGTACCAAGGAATGTATGAAAGATATGATTCTATTGTTAGTGGCTCCAGATTCAACTTTATCCCAAAGGAAACTGCATACGAAATAATTGAAAAATTTTATCACTCTGTACAATCTCAAGGTCATACACTTTATTTAACCAATCTGGACTTTGACGATTCATTCAAGTCTCATTATGACATATGCATAGTCCCAATTTCAAAACAGATAGAAGTAGTTAAGTTGATTCGAACCGAAGGTCCTAACTACAATATTTCAAATGCTCAAGTTGTGAAATGGCTAGAACAGAAATCAACAGAATTCCAGTTTGAACTTTTCGTAATGGATCATGATAGGTTAGAAGCAAAATTGATAGATAAACCAGAGTCATATCGTCAACTAGCCAAGGAAATATATGAATTATGTCCTGATGTGATTGAACAAGGTCATGACAAAATGAGCTCACTGATTAAACACCTTCAAAAACAACGGACAATGTGGTTTTGGTGGGATTAATGCGCCCCACAACAAAAGCTATACGTAATGCGGGGATCGATAGTATTGGAAGGGCAGGTGTTTGATAGCTCGCCAAAGCTGCGCTTTAGCTATCTTTCTGTAAATTAATATCAAAAGACACAGCCTTGGCTAACGTCCGTGCGGCTGGACAGGACTCTGCCCTACCCTTCCCGCACTACGCATAGCCGAGACCGTTGTGGGGCATTTGAGAAACTTGTAACAATCAATTAAAATAGAAGTCTTTAAATTAAAAAATCCTAAACCAATAATGAAAATCAAATTCTTAATCCTTTTTACCAGTATTTTTATAGTCAACTGTGAGAATTCAACAAAGAAAAAGCAAATTATTGAAAAAAGCCCTATAAAGCTTTCGATGGACAAAAATGCTGACTCTCTACTTTTAGACCCTACTATTAATGCAATATCGATAGGTATTTATAAAGATGGTAAAACATATATCAATCATTATGGAGAATTAGACAAAGGGAAAGGGAACAAACCAACTGATGAAACCATTTACGAAATAGGTTCAGTTAGTAAGACTTTTGCAGGCACCTTAGTTGCACAGGCAGAATTGGAAGGGAAACTGAATTTGAAAGATGATATCAGAAAATATCTCAAAGAGGATTTTCCTAACCTTGAGTACCAAGGAAACCCAATAAGGATAAAACATCTTATTACCCATACAAGTAGATTACCTAGATTTCTTCCTGAGACAATTACTCAAATCGTAGAAAACCCAACGGATAGTATAGCCTTTCGTATTTATGAAATCGAAAAAAACTATAGTAAAGAAAAGTTTCTCTCTGATTTACATACTGTAGTTCTGGATACTATTCCAGGTACAAAGGATAGCTATTCGAGTGCTGACACAGAATTAATCGCACATATTTTAGAGAATGTTTACAATAAACCATATAACGAGTTAATACAGAAAAAAATCTCTACTAAACTGGGAATGAAAAATACAGGAACGGTTTTACAAGAAAGCTCACAAAATAATTTGGCAAATGGCTATATAGAAAACAACACATTAGCGCCACCAATGATAAACACTCTTTGGGGTGCTGGTGGTGGAATGACGTCAACATTACCTGATTTAATGAAATATGCTAAATTTCAACTTGACAAAAAAAATGAAGTTGCAGTAAAATCTCATCAAGTAATTTATAAAAATGGGAAATGGGAAATCGGATATTACTGGCCTATTAGATTTGATGAATCATATGGAACGTATTATAGTCATCAAGGTGGCGCATTTGGAACTCAAAACTATTTATTCATATTCCCCGAAAAAGATTTGGGTATTTCAATAGTTTTAAATCAAAATATTTCAGGAACAACTAATAAATTGGTAAAAGTTGTTGGAGGAATAATGGAAGACTTGAAATAAAAACGCCCCACAACACCGTATATAATTTATTGCTAGTTCTAGCCTACTTACGAAAATCCTAGCGGATTTTCTATTCGGTTTGTATTTGCTAAATTAGGTGCTTAAAACACGCAACAAACCATATACAACAACGTTGCCCCAATCGAACTTTGAATCTTCAGATTTAATCTCTCTCACTCAAAGTGAGTCCATACATATTTCAAAGCGTTCTAAAATACTCCAGCACTGCTCTGGCTTGTTCTGTTGTTAGGTTCATGTCCGACATTGGAGAACCGTTGAATTCCATAAAAAGGTCTTTGGCTAGTGGGTCATTCTTAAGCATTTGGCCAGGTTCCAAAATCATATTCATAATCCATTCTGGAGTTCTTCTATCTAATATTCCTTTGGGGGCAGGTCCAATAAATTTAGTATCTGGTTTGTGACAAATCAGACAATTCTGTTTGTAGATGCCCTCACCAGTTTTGGCGAGATCTTCATCGATAGTGCCCTCTAGTTTCACCTCGGTGATAGGTCCAATGCCTTTGTTTACCAAGTCGATTCGTGTGGAGGCTTTTTCTTTTGCCGGCACCTCACTGCTCGATTTGCTAATATCGAAACTATCGGTCTGATCTTTTTTTCCAGAGCAGTTGACCCAAAGCAAAAGACATAATACCAAGGCAAGTTTTGTGAAGAATTTCATGGAATGGATTTTCAAAAATTTCTACTATCAATTAACGAGAATTACGATTGAAAAAAAATCATTAACTAGTATAAGCGAATGGCTAAGGTTGTTCAATTAGGAAATAAATTGACTGATCGTCATTCCGAAATTTTACTTTGTATTTTTAAGAACAAAGGAAAATGTCTGGAATCTCAATCGACTTAGAAAGTTTGTGATTCCAGAAAAATAGTCGTTTAAGAAGATAAGGACTATTTTTCTGGAATGACATTCGTGATTTAAAAACCCAAACCAAGATGAAGAAAAACGCGCTGTTCTTCATGGCCCTTTTAATAGGTACCATGAGCTGTGGACCCAAGGACGATTGGGTCACCATTTTTAATGGAGACAACTTAGATGGCTGGCATGTTTATGGAGATGGTAAAAACTACAATGGTTGGTCAGTAGAGAGTGGAGTGCTGGTTTTCGATCCGGAGCAACGCACTGACCCCAAAAGCGCCAACCTTACCACTGACAAGCAATACACGAGTTTTGAACTTTCGCTTGACTGGATGATCTCAGAGCATGGTAACTCAGGCCTGATGTGGGGAGTAGTAGAAGATGAAAAATATGAGCATCCGTACTTAACGGGAGCAGAGATTCAGATTTTGGATGACGGATGGACAGAATATGTGACCGAAAGAGGAGACATCAATAGAGCAGGGGCCTTATATAACCTACTGCCTCCAAGCAAGGTGGTAAGTAAAGGTGATGGGGAATGGAATAGCTATTTGCTGCATATTGACCATGCCAAGAACGAAGGTTTTTTAATCTTTAATGGAGAAAGAGTTTTGGAATTTCCTGTCAACGGCCCGGAATGGGAAGCCATGATAGAGAACTCGCCACTCAGTAGTTGGGAGGGTTTTGGTGCTGCTCAAACTGGCTTTATTTCCCTGCAAGAGCATGGTGGTAAAGTAGCTTTTAGGAATATTAAAATTCGAGAATTAAAGGCCAACTAGTTCGTCATCCTCAATTAGCCTTTATTAATTTTAAAAATTAGCTATCTCCCTTTAATATGATCAAGGCCATTCGTAATGTGCTTTTTAACACCGAAAACCGTGCTCCAGCAATGGTTTTTATGGCGGTGGCCATGGCTTTTGGCGCTTGGATTACCAGATTACCAGAAATAAAGGATAGTCTGGGGCTTTCTGAAGCTCAATTAGGCACAGCCCTGTTTTTTATTCCTCTGGGTGCCGTAACCCTTCTTCCTTTTTACTCCAAGATCATCCGCAGCATGGGAGAGCGTCAATCTACCATATTGGCTCTATTGGTATTTTTAGTGATGATCATTTTGGCAGGTCAGGCTGAAAGCTTTTATCAACTTATGGCAGTTTTATATGGAGTTGGACTGAGTATTGGACTGACGGATGTAGCCATGAACGCAGCCGCTTCAGAGGTAGAAAGGCAAAGGAGCAGGGTTATTATGTCTGTTTGCCATGGCTTTTTCAGTATAGGAGGCATGTTCGGAGCGTTATTAGGCTCTTTGTTTATTTCACTTGGTCAGAACATTCTCATCCAATCCATCATAGTATCACTCACGTTACTTTTACTCACAGCATTTCATGCTAAATATCTTCTGTCATCTGAAAAGGTTGAGGCATCCACAGGGTTTCAATGGCCTAAGAAAGAAGTGGTGCTTTTGGCTTTCATTGGACTTTGCATCATGATGGGAGAGGGTGGAATTGTAGATTGGAGCACCATCTATTTAAAAGAGACATTATCTGTTTCGGCAGAGTTTGCAGGGCTTGGCTTCGCAGGGTTCTCTCTATTTATGGCACTAGGGCGCTTTTCAGGTGATTATTGGGCTGTCAGGTTTGGACGGAGAAAGCTTATTGTTTTAGGTACAACTGTTGGACTTGTGGGGTTGTCTTTGACCTTTCTGCCATTTAGCCTCTCAGCGATTTTGGGTTTTAGCATAGCGGGGCTGGGCTATTCTGTGATTGTTCCAACACTCTTTAGTTCTGCGGCCAGAGTAGAAGGTTTGAGTGCCGCACAAGGGATCGCCTCTGTCGCTTCGGCAGGTTATATCGGCTTATTGGTTGGGCCTGTGGTTATTGGTTTTGTAGCCGAACAATATGGCTTGGCCAATGGCTTCGTTTTTCTGTTTATGCTTACGCTGGTGGGGCTTGGGCTTGCCTTAAAAATCCGTTAGATTTTTAGTTTGGGATTACCGCAATACATTCCACTTCCACTGCTGCTCCTAAGGCCAATCCTTCCGCACCAAAGGCTGAACGTGCTGGTTTTTTTCCTGGGAAGTATTCTACATAAACCTTATTAAAATCGCCCCAGAGGCTAATATCATCAATAAAGACTGAGAATTTTATGGCATTTTCGAGTGAACTTCCGTTGGCCTCAAGCACTTTCTTAATGTTCTCCATGATTTGTTTGGCCTCGGCTTCTAAACCACCTTCTACCAATTCCATTTTACCCGGCAAGTTGCCTACAACTCCAGATAGATAGAGCATATTATCTACCCTGACTGCATCGCTGAAAGGCAGTCCTAAAGCAGCCATTTCTTCCGATTGATAATGTTCAATTTCTGTTTTTGCAGATGGAGTTACACACGATAAAATAGCTAAAAAAGGCAAGGCCCAAAGAATACTCTTCTTCATAATGGTTCGGTTAGTTCATTAAAAGTTATAATTTAGAAATCTATCAATTAAAATCACCTATGTCTAAGTATATCATGACCATCGATGCTGGTACGACCAGTGAAAGGGCCATTATCTTCAACAAAAAAGGAGAGACTATAAAAACCTCTCAACGGGAGTTTGAACAGTTTTACCCTAAGCCCGGATGGGTTGAGCACAACCCCTTAGAGATTTGGGAGACACAGAAATTCACCATCAATGATGTTTTAGAAAAGCAAGGTGCCTCAGCCGATGACATTGCAGCCATTGGCATTACCAATCAACGTGAAACCACTTTGGTGTGGAATAGAAAAACCGGCAAGGCTATTTATAATGCCATCGTTTGGCAGGATAGAAGAACAGCTAATTTTTGCGAAGACCTTAAAGCCAAAGGGCTTGGAGATAAAATTCAGAAGAAAACGGGCTTGTTGATAGACGCTTATTTTTCTGGTTCAAAAATCAGGTGGATTTTAGATCATGTTGATGGGGCGCAAGAGTTAGCAGAGCAAGGTAAACTTGCATTTGGCACTGTTGATACCTGGCTGCTTTGGAAGTTAACCAATGGCCAAGTGCACGCCACAGATGTGAGTAATGCCAGTAGAACCATGCTTTACAATATTCATGATTTGGCTTGGGACGAAGAGCTTTTAGAGATCTTCAATATTCCTAAGGCTATGTTGCCAGAAGTGAAATCGAGCAGTGAGGTTTATGGGCATACAGCAAAAGAACACTTTGGGGCTGAAATACCGATAGCTGGAATTGCTGGAGATCAACAGTCGGCCTTATTCGGGCAAATGTGTACGGAGCCAGGGATGGTGAAAAACACCTACGGAACCGGATGTTTTTTGGTGATGAATACAGGGAAAGAAGCCATTAAATCTGAGAATAAACTACTGACTACCATCGGCTGGAAAGTGGATGGAGAGGTGAACTATGCATTAGAAGGAAGTATTTTCATTGGCGGTGCCATAGTACAATGGTTAAGGGATAATCTGCACTTTGTCGAATCTTCATCCGATATTGAATCTTTAGCCAAATCAGTCGAAGACAATGGCGGGGTCTATTTTGTACCTGGATTTGTTGGACTTGGAGCACCACATTGGGATCAGTATTCTACAGGCTTAATGATTGGGTTAACCAGAGGGACACAAAAAGGTCATATAGCAAGAGCTGCTTTAGAAGCCTTAGCGCTACAAAGCATGGAAGTAATTAATACCATGGCTTTAGATTCAGGCATTGATTTGAAGGAACTGAGAGTAGATGGTGGAGCATCTGCCAACAATTTGTTAATGCAAATACAATCTGATGTTACAGGTTTAGATATTGTTCGTCCCGAAATTGTGGAAACCACAGCACAAGGTGCAGCATTTCTTGCAGGCTTAGCCGTTGGTTATTGGAAAGACATGGAGGAGATTAAGCAAATCTGGAAATCTGATAGAAGATTTAAACCTAGCGGTAAGGATGTTTCAAAACTAAAACACAATTGGAGTAGAGCAGTTGAAAGAGCAAAGGCATGGGTAGAGGAATGATGAAAAAATACTTTTTAATCGTACTTGTTCTTTTACCTTCTGGTGTTATGGGGCAAGGTTTAAAAGTTGATTTGATCAAATTTGAAAAGCTTGATTTCAATTCAACAAAGGCTTTGATTATTGAAGTAATGGGTGAACCTACTGATATCACAGAGCCAAAATATGAATGTGGTTTCCTTTCAAGCGATGAGCAAGGAAAGGAGTTTTTTATGCTCAATTATGAGAATGTAAATTTCGTTGGGAACGATAAAGATGGGTATCTGATACATGAACTCAATTTCAATGATGGGATCTCGATTACTTATAATGGATCAATTGTTAACAAAGAAAGTAGTCTGGACCACTTGATTGATGTATTTGGAATGGACCTATTTGGTTCTTTCCATGATACTTCGACAGATAGTAAATTAATGAGGTTTGATGGAAGTGATGATGGCATTATGATTTACCTCACAAATGGAAAGTTGAGTAAAATGGTGTATTGGTCTCCTTGTTGATTGAAAAGTCTGCCAATCGTTGTGTTTTCACCATGATTTCAAAATGCATTTGTGAAGAGACGAATGTTGGTGAAAGCGAGTTGTAAAAGTTAAAATCAATGCTATGAAAAGAGAGAAGATGTTGAAAAGGCTCAAAAAGGAAAAAGGGCCATGGGATATAGTTGTTATTGGTGGAGGTGCTACTGGATTAGGGGTTGCTGTTGACGCTGCTTCCCGCGGTTATAAAACCCTTTTATTAGAGCAACACGATTTTGCCAAAGGCACCTCAAGCCGAAGCACAAAATTGGTGCATGGAGGTGTTCGCTATCTACAACAAGGTGATATTTCTTTGGTGCTAGAGGCTTTGAAGGAAAGGGGCCTTATGATTCAAAATGCTCCTCACTTAGTCAAAAATCAGGCATTCATTATTCCCAATTATGAGTGGTGGGATGGCCCCTTTTATCAAGTCGGTTTAAAAGTCTACGACCTCATGTCCGGTAAACTGGGTATCGGATCTTCCAAGAAGCTTTCTAAAGAAGAAACCATCAAGTACATTCCGACCATTGATCAGAAAGGTCTAAAAGGAGGTGTAGTATATTACGATGGCCAGTTTGATGATGCTCGAATGGCCCTTTCACTTGCTCAGACTGCAAAGCAATTCAATGGTGTGGTGCTCAATTATTGCGAGGTAGTAAGCCTCATTAAGAATGAAGAAGAAATTATTTCTGGAGTAAGGGCAAAAGACCTTGAAACAGGAAAAATACACACAATTCATGCTAAGGCAGTGATCAACGCTACAGGAGTTTTTGCTGATAAGGTGAAGAAAATGGATGAGCCGCATGTGAAGGATATGATTCAGCCAAGTCAAGGAATTCACTTGGTAGTGGGCAAGGAGTTCTTGCCAGATCGTTACGCCATAATGGTGCCTCAGACAAAAGATGGAAGAGTAATGTTTGCAGTTCCTTGGCACGATAAGGTAGTCCTAGGCACAACCGATACCTTAACCGAAAAACCAGAGCTTGAACCGAAAGCTTTAGACAGTGAAATAGATTTTATCCTCGAAACGGCTGGTCAATATTTGGTGAAACAGCCTACTAGAGAAGATGTGGTCAGTGTTTTTTCAGGCTTACGGCCATTGGCAAAACCAGAGGGAGAAGGGAAATCGACAAAAGAGATTTCACGCCACCATAAAGTAATGATTTCTCAGTCTGGCTTGATTACAATCATAGGAGGCAAGTGGACCACATACAGAAAAATGGCAGAAGATACAGTGGACAATGCCATTCTAATTGGTGCTTTGGATGATCGCAAATGCATAACACACAATTTACCAATCTATGGTTATGATAAGAACTTAGATATAACCAGTGATCCTTTGGCCGTTTATGGGACAGAGAAGTATCAGCTCCTTGAGTTAGAAGAAGAACATCCTGATTTAGCCGAGATGTTGAGTGAAGATATTCCCCTAAGAAAGTCTCAAGTGGTGTGGGCTGCCCGACATGAAATGGCAAGAACAGTAGAAGATATGCTGGCAAGGAGGGTAAGAGGGCTATTTCTAAATTCGAAAGAATCTTTGAGAGTTGCTCCGGCAGTTGCTGAGATAATGGCTAAAGAGCTAGGGAAGGATAAAGAATGGATCGAAGATCAGTTAGAAGACTTTGGTGAAGTGGCCAAGAATTACATGATCCACAATTAATTATCGATCTCTGTTAAGTTCCTCATGTCAGTGGTGCCAAGTCGCTTAATCGTGATTTCACCTTCTTTAAATTCTAACAATAGAATAGCAGAAATTTTGTTGGCCTGACCTTTCCATTTTAGGTTTTCATTGATGTTCGCTTCAAGATTCATCTTCTTCATCTTGAGGTTAGTATCATTGCGAACGCTCATGAGGCATGAGGTGCCTTTTTTATCAACCAAAATCTGAAGGCCTAAAAAACCTTCTGCACCTTTGAGCATTTTTTTATCCCAGCCCATGGTGATGACTTCTTTGAGCTTTTCGTTGTCAGTCTCCGCAATGATAGATGTTTCCTCGAATTTAAATTCGTCCAAGTAACAGTTATCAAATTTCTCTGGGTAAACATGTTGTGCTTGAACCACAGGAACAATAATGAAGGAGGCAAGAAGACAAAAAATAGCTGTACGTCTCATGTTGTCAATTTCAGAACTTTAATGTTTTCCTCAAAGTAACCAGTGTATAAATATCAGATAGAGAGTCAGATGTGTCGGAATAGCTTTGGAAATTTCAAAATGTGGCTCCTCGTTTAAGTTAAAATTAAATTCAGGATAAAATTTTTCAATTCACTCATATTTCAAATGAAAAGATGCTCGCTTATTGTTTACAAGATATGCTGTGAAGTCCAAATGCAAGACGTTTAGAACTTTATTTGGCGAATGGAATCGTTTGCAAAGAAAAATTTTGAAAAAAAGTGAAAATCCACTGAACTATTTACTGCTTATGTGCGTCTATCACACAGTTGGAAACCGAGAGTAACATTTAAGTTTCCTAAGTTTTAGTCAATGGAAGTGAAAAATAAAATACTTGAGAAGGCCAGTGAGTTGATGATGCAGTATGGTATTCGAACTGTTACCATGGATGATATTTCGAAAGACCTTGGGATATCCAAAAAAACGATTTATCAATATTTCAAAGATAAGAAGGACCTGATCAACAATGTAACAGAACTACATTTAGCGATAGAAAAGACAAGGTTTGAGGCAACAGAAGAGGATAGTGCAGACAGCGTGCATGAATTAATGCTCATATCACAATGCCTAAGAGTATCTATGCAGGATATGAAAATGAATATCCTTAATGAGTTACAAAAGTTCTATCCGGAGTCTTGGGAAATGTATGAAGACTTTAAGCGAAATACCATGATGTGCTCCATTAAAAGAGTAATTATCAAAGGGCAGAACGAGGGTTTCTTCCGTAAGGAAATAGATCCAGAACTGATGGCCATAGTTCGAATGGAGCAGGTACAATCTTTTATACTCAATCAGAATCTTTATCCTAAAGAAAAATACACCCTCGCTGAGGTTCAAATGCATTTGTTTGATCATTTCATGCACGGCCTGTTTACCATCGAGGGACACCAACTTTTTAACCAGTATACAACCGAAAAATTCAAACAAAATGAGACGCTCAATTAAGAGAGTAAGCGCTTTACTACTGATGCTCTTGACGGCAATTTCTGTCAGTGCTCAGGAATCATTTTCTCTTGAAGCCGCCATTCAATATGCGCTGCAGAACAATGAGAATTTGAAGATAGCCAAGGTGAATACCAGCGATGCAGCATCCCAAGTGGGAGAAACCAGAGCAGATGGATTGCCCCAGTTAAATGCCAATTTTGGCTACACCAACAACACCCAGATTCCGGTGAACATTGTACCTGCTAATGTTTTCGACCCAACTGCACCAGAAGGTACAACGGCAGCGATTAGATTTGGAGTTCAGCACCAAGGCCAATTTGGAGTTACAGCCACTCAAATGATTTGGGATGGCTCATTTTTCATTGGTTTACAAGCGGCAAAGACACTTAGAGAAAAAGTGCTAATTGATGAGCAAAAAGCTAAGCAAGATGTGGTAGAACAGGTCACTAAAGCATATTATTTAGTACTCGTGAATCAAGTGAGAACAAATTTAATCGATGCTAATATCGCAACCTTAGATTCTACCCTAAATGATACTCGTGCACTTTATGAAAATGGTTTTGCAGAGAAAATAGATGTTTCAAGGCTTCAAGTTCAATTGAATAATTTGAAAGCAGAGTTGAGTGGGGTAAATCAGTCAATTACGGCAAGTAAAAACCTATTGAAGTTCAGTATGGGCATGCCAGTTGAAGGAGATATTTCATTGACAGATAGTTTAGATGAGTTTGACTTCGGCTATAGTGTCGCTGAAATTGAGGCTTATGCTGTCTCAGATAGAATAGAAGTTCAACAAATTGAGTTTCTTCAAAGGCTTGCTGAATTGGATATCAAGAACACCTATTCTCAATACATTCCAAAAGTGAGCTTTAGTGCTGCTTGGGGTAGAAATACAGGTAATGACCAATTCTCAAACCTATGGAACGACCAGCGTCAATGGTTCACCAATTCTAACCTTGGAGTGAACGTAAGCATTCCAGTATTTGACGGATTAAGGAAGAAATACACTGTTGAAAGGAAAAAGTATCAGTTAGAAACTTTGAATTATCAGCGTTCACTACTTACCAATAATTTGAGGCAAGACCTCTTAAACTCCAAAATCGCACTCGATGTAAACTTGGAGCGCCTCTCAGTACAAGAAGCTAATATTGAACTGGCTCAGGAAGTAGTAGATGTTACCAAAGCAAAATACACTGAAGGTATAGGTTCAAGTCTTGAACTCACAAATGCCGAACAATCATATAAAATAGCAGAGGTTAATTACCTCACAGCCTTATACGATGCCATTGTAGCTAAAATTGATTTAGACAAAGCGTTAGGCAAACTCAACTAATACAACAACCAAGAAAAAGCATAGAAAATGAAATCACTTAAAATCTCCACATTTTTTATTCTAGCCACTATTGTAGTAGTGAGCTGTGGACAAAATACAGAAGGCATTGAGGCTAAAAAAGCTAGACTCGATGAAGCTCGTAATGAGATAAAAACATTGCACGAAGAAATCGATGCCTTAGAGCAAGAGATTGCCAAAGAAGATCCAACTTTTGGAAAGGCTCAAGAAGCTGCTGCATTGGTTACAACCATGAAGGTTGCTCAATCAGACTTCAGACATAAAATTGAAGTACGAGGTAATGTGCAATCAAGAACCAATGTCTATATCAGTGCCGAAATGATGGGACAGTTAACTGCTGTAAATGTAGTTGAAGGTCAATATGTAAATAGAGGACAGGTTATAGCCACTATAGATTCAGAAGCTATTGAGAAAAACATTGCTGAAGTAGAAAATCAATTGTCTTTTGCCACTACTGTTTTTGAGAAAAGAGACAGACTTTGGAAGCAGAATATCGGAACTGAGATTGACTATTTACAGGCAAAGAACAACAAAGAATCACTAGAGAAGTCTCTTGAAACTTTGAATACTCAGCTTGGCAAGGCAAAAATTAAAGCACCTTTCTCAGGTACTATTGAAGAAGTACCTGTAAGTAAAGGTCAGATAATTCAGCCAGGGATGCCCTTAGCTTTCTTGGTGAGCAATGAGAATATGTACATTCACGCTGAAGTCTCTGAAGCTTTCATAGGGAAGTTCAAAAAAGGGGACTCTGTTAGCGTAATGTTCCCTTCTCTCGATAAGTCTTTCGAGTCAACAATCACGACTGTTGGTTCAGTAATCAATGAGGCAAGTAGAACTTTCACAATAGAGTTTAAGCTCCCCAATGTGAAGGAATACATGAAAACCAATCTGGTGGCTGTAATTGCTATGACCGACTACTATGCGGCTGACGCTATAACCATTCCATCAAGAATTATTCAAGAAGACCTTGAGGGTAACTTTGTCTACCTGCTTGATAATGGTTCTAAAAGGGCTAAAAAAGCTCACATTAAGTTGGGTTACTCTTATGCCAACCAAACCGAAGTGATTGCAGGCCTTTCTGGAGGAGAGTCTGTGATCGACAAAGGCAATAGAACAATTGCTGACGGCACTTCTGTAAGTGTTCAAAACTAGAAACTAGAAAAGCGTTCTATTATGAGTAACGAGAACAAGAAAAATATTGTAGACAAGGAATTTGGGTTAACCAGCTTGTCGCTTAGAAATAAAATCACGGTGTATGTAATTACACTGCTGATCGTAGTTGCTGGAGTATATTCTTACATAACTCTTCCTAAGGAAAATTTTCCTGAGGTGGAACAACCAACTGTTTATGTAAGTACAGCACATCCAGGTAACTCTCCTGCAGATATTGAAAGTCTCATCACTAGAGAGTTGGAAAAAGAAATCAATACAATTGAAGGAGTAGATAACATTCAGTCTACTTCTGTTCAGGATTTCTCTTCTATTGTTATCGAGTTTCAAGTAGGAGTAGATGTAGATGAAGCGGTAATTGATGTAAAAGATGCGGTAGACAGAGCAAAATCTGAATTGCCTTCTGATTTGAAAACCGATCCGAACGTAATCAAATTCAGCTTTTCTGAGAACTTTCCTATACTCAATGTCAACCTAACTGACCCCTCTAAGTCGATAGATGAGCTGAATGACATTGCAGAATACTTGGAAGATGAGATTGAGAAATTTCCTCAAGTTTCTAAGGCTAATATTGTTGGTGTAGATGAAAAAGAAGTTGAAATCCGTGTCGATCCATTCAAGTTAGAAGCCAGAAAAGTAACTTTTACTGATATAGAAAATGCCATTAGTGCAGAAAATCTTACGCTCTCAGGAGGTAATGTAATTGCTGATGGCATAAGAAGAAACGTACGTGTGCTTGGAGAATATAAAGATCCTAAGCAAATGGAAGAACTGATTATCAGTAATGAGAATGGAAATATTGTCTATCTGAAAGATGTAGCTGAAGTTGAGTTCGGATATAAAGACAAACAGAACTATGCCCGACTAGATCTCGATCCGGTGGTGAAAATCGATGTAATGAAGCGAAGTGGTGAAAACCTGTTGATCGCGACAGATAACATTATGGGGCTTATTGCTGAGAGTCAAATGAACGGTCAGATTCCTGAAAGCACCAAAGTTACCATCACTAATGATCAATCTAAAGATACTAGGGAGCAAGTAAGCTCATTGGGCAATAACATCATCTTTGGGGTGATACTAGTAGTAACGGTATTGCTATTTTTCTTAGGTACCAGAAACTCACTCTTTGTGGGTATGGCAATTCCACTTTCAATGTTCATGGCGCTAATGATTTTAGGCCTCGCTGGTATTACCATCAACACCATGACGCTTTTTGGTTTGATCATGGCCTTGGGTATGTTGGTAGACAATGGAATTGTGGTTGTGGAGAACGTTTATCGTCTGATGGAAGAGGGCTTGAGCCCGATGGCTGCTACGCGAAGAGGTGTTGGTGAAGTAGCATTACCAATTATATCTTCTACAGCAACTACATTGGCCGCCTTTATCCCTTTGGCTTTCTGGCCAGGAATTATCGGTGAGTTCATGTTGTACTTGCCATTAACATTGATCATCACTTTAGGTTCATCACTTTTTGTAGCCTTGGTCATTAACCCAGTATTCATCTCAAGTTTCATGAGATTGGATGGCAAGAGAGAGTTAGACCACAAAAAGATTTTAATCAGATCAGGACTTTCAATTATTGCTGGTGTATTATTCGCTTTTGTCATCGGGGTAATTCCTGTCGGAAACTTCTTGATGCTCATTGGTGTGGTTACTTTACTCAATGTATATGTCTTAGGCCCACTTTCTAGGAGATTTCAAGCTGGGTTTTTGCCAGCTATCGAATCTCGATATGAGAGGATTTTAAAAACAGCGGTTAAAAATCCAGGATGGTATCTTATTGGCGCATTCATGCTACTTTTTGTCTCCCTGGGTATCTTCGCAGCAAATTCACCAAACGTTCTTTTCTTCCCAGAAAATGAACCCAAGTATGTGAATGTGTTCGTTGAGTTTCCAGTAGGAACTGACATTGAAACAACCAACGACTTCTCCAAGAAAATTGAGGCGCAGGTGATTGAAATTGTAAAGCCTTATGAAAGTGTTGTGGAATCTGTTTCAACAAATGTGAGTCAAGGTGCTGCAGACCCTAATGATCCAACAGCTGTTGGACAGTCAGAAGAGCCGCACAAGGCGCGTATTACCGTAAACTTTATTGAAAGCAAGCTCCGTGGTGATATTGATACAAAAGATGTGATGAACGATATCCGTTCAAAGATAAAGCCTGAAGCAGGTGTAACACTTACAGTTGATAAGGATGCGGCAGGCCCACCAACGGGAAAGCCAATTAACTTAGAAATAATTGGTGAAGATCTTGAAACACTGATTGCTTTAGGAGAGGATATTCAGCAAGTAATTGAGGAGTCTGGTATAGCAGGAATTGAAAAACTGAAGAGTTCACTCGAGTTAGGAAAACCAGAGCTCATTGTAGATATCGATAGAGATAACGCTAGAAGATTCGGCTTATCTACCTATTCAATCGCAAATGAAATTAGAACAGCCTTATTCGGTAAGGAAATATCTAAATTCAAAGAGGGAGAAGATTCTTACGAGGTGAATATGAGATTGAACCAAGACTACCGATATGATATTGATGCTTTGTTGAATAAGAACATCACCTTCAGAAATCAGAGCTCAGGTAAGTTGGTACAAGTGCCAATCTCTGCAGTAGCTGATGTAAGGTATGGTTCAACTTATGGTTCAATTAAGAGGAAAGACTTAGATAGAGTGGTGACATTAAGTTCAAACGTATTGGCAGGTGCTAATGCCACTGAAATTAATGATAAGCTCAAGGTGTTGATGTCAGATTATGAGATGCCTTCAGGTTATAACTATGCTTTTACAGGAGAGCAAGAAGAGCAGGCTGAAAACATGGCCTTCTTAGCAAAAGCGCTACTGATCGCAGTATTCTCAATCTTCCTCATCATTGTGTCTCAATTCAATAAAATCACTGCGCCATTTATTATCATGGTGTCAGTATTGTTGAGTACGGTAGGCGTATTCTTAGGCTTGGTTATTTTCAATATGGAATTCGTTGTCATTATGACAATGGTAGGTATTATTGCCCTTGCAGGAATTGTGGTAAATAATGCGATTGTATTGATTGACTTTATTGAGCTGACAAGAAAAAGAAGACGAAATGAATTAGACCTAGGCGAAGATGACAGATTGCCAATGAGCGAGGTGATCGACTCTATCATTATCGCAGGTAAAACTAGACTTCGTCCTGTTATTCTTACAGCCGTGACAACCATATTAGGTTTGGTGCCACTGGCAGTTGGTTTGAACATAGATTTCATTGGCGCATTCATGAATTACAATGCAGACTTCTATGTTGGTGGAGATAACGTAATCTTCTGGGGGCCAATGTCTTGGACAATTATTTTCGGATTAACTTTTGCCACTTTCTTCACATTGATTATTGTGCCAACTGCTTATCTCATTGCAGATAAGGCGATGTACAGAATCGACAAATGGAGAGGTAAAGTTACAGTGATAGATATGAGTGATCATTCAGGTGACACAAAAGAAGTTTTGGCCTGATGTTTGATACTAAAGACAACGTGGTGATTAGGTTCCCTGAAAACGGGAACCATTCATAGTTAAGGTTGATTTGGTGGCTCCCGGGGTGGTATCCGGGAGCTCTTTTTTTGCTAATTTGAAACCTATCATTTGTTACACTGAACCAGATTGAATTATAAGTAGTTAAACCTTCGATGCGCATATCTCCAATTGCTTTTTTCTTGATCATTGTTTTCCTGGCTTGGTTAGACTATTACGCCTATCAGGCCACTAAAACCTTGTTAGGCGCACTTAAGCAGAAGACAAAAAAACTGATCAGATATATTTACCTCACTCAGGCCATCGTGATGCTGGGTATGGTGGTTTTCCTTTGGTTATCTAATTCCGGAACAACCACTTTTATGTTCTTGCTATCTTTCATTTTCATGAGCTATTTAGGCAAGATGTTAGCAATTCTTTTCGTTTTTTTCGATGATATAAGAAGAGTGCTGGTGTGGTTTTTCAAAGGGCGAAAGAAAAGGTACGAGAAGCGTGTGGCTTCAGGTCAAAAAATGCCAAGATCTAAGTTTCTGGCCAGGTCTGCCATAGTGGTTGCCACATTGCCAGTTGTTACCATGAGTTTTGGCATTGTTAAAGGGGCTTACGACTACAGAATAAGACGCAGAAGGGTTTATTTACCTAATCTTCCAAAGGCATTTGAAGGGATTAGAATTGGTCAGCTTTCAGATATTCATAGCGGAAGTTTTTTCGATAAAACGGCTGTGCAAGGTGGTATAGATATGCTCATCAATGAGAAGCCAGACGTAATCTTCTTTACTGGAGATTTGGTGAACAATGAAACCAAAGAAGTGAGCGAATACATGGACATGTTTTCGAAAGTAAAGGCCGATTTAGGGGTCTATTCTACTTTAGGAAATCATGATTATGGCGACTACAAGCAATGGACATCACAGGCTGCTAAAAATCAAAATTTAAGAGATATGGTGAAGGTCCATGAACGAATGGGCTGGAGACTCTTAATGAACGAGAATGAATCGCTGAATATTGGTACTGATCAAATGGCGATTATCGGTGTTGAAAACTGGGGAGGTGGGCGATTTGCTAAGTATGGCGATCTCTCTAAAGCGGCCTTAAACGCTGAAGGAGATGTGAAGCTATTACTTTCCCACGACCCAAGCCATTGGGATTCTCAAGTCCGTCAAGAGCACCCAGATATTGACATGATGTTTGCAGGCCACACCCACGGAATGCAATTAGGCGTTGAGATTGGTGATTGGCGTTGGAGTCCCTCCAAATACATTTATAAACAATGGGCCGACCTTTACAAAGAAGGCAACCAACATCTTTATG
>CAYGKL010000042.1:21920-25388 GCA_964350505.1 uncultured Roseivirgaceae bacterium
TACATTTATAAACAATGGGCCGACCTTTACAAAGAAGGCAACCAACATCTTTATGTCAACCGTGGCTTTGGATTCTTAGGCTTTCCTGGCAGAATAGGCATTCTTCCTGAGATTACTATTATTGAATTGACTTCGTCTCCTGTCTAATTGAAATTCGTACTATTGGTTGTGCTGCTTTAGTCAAACTGAGTAAGTTTTTTGCGTTTTTGTTTTAATTCTCTTTAGAGTCTTACTTCCACCTTAACTTCACTTTTCATAGATTGTGGCACTTAAATCTCAATCCATGAAGAAACTCTATACATTAATCCTTACACTTTTCTTTTTTGGGCTTCAGGCTCAGGAAACACCAACTTGGATCCGCTATCAATCCATTTCCCCAAACGGCCAGCAAATAGCCTTCACTTATAAAGGCGACTTATATGTTGTGCCAACCAGTGGAGGAGAAGCCAAACAAATCACTTTTCACGAATCGCACGATTATATGCCGGTTTGGAGTAAGGATGGAAAGCACATTGCCTTCGCCTCCGATCGCTATGGTAACTTCGATGTCTTTGTAATGGAAGCGGCAGGTGGAGCAGCTACTAGACTGACTTTCCACTCGAATGATGAGAGTCCTTTCACTTTCTCTGCCGATAATCAATCTGTGGTTTTTGGAGCACAAAGAATGGACACCAAAGAGCACAGACAATTCCCAACGGGTTCTCAGCCTGAGTTGTACGCTGTACCGGTAAAAGGCGGTAGAGTAAGCCAAATCTTCACCATCCCTGCAGAATATGTGCAGGTGAGTAAGGATGGCAATACAATGGTTTACCACGATAAAAAAGGTGGTGAAAATGAGTTTAGAAAGCACCATGTTTCATCTATTACAAGAGATTTATGGGCATATGATAAGGCAACAGATACTCACAAAATGCTCACTACGCGAGCAGGAGAGGATAGACAGCCTATTTTCTCAGCCGATGAAAAGTCTTTGTATTACTTGAGCGAAGCTAGTGGAACATTCAATGTGCACAAGCTGAGCATTGACAATCCGTCTCAAACGCAGCAGCTCACTTCATTCGACCTACATCCTGTTCGTTTCTTGAGCTTTGGCTCAGGAACCTTGGCTTTCGGTTACGATGGAGAATTGTACACTATGAAAGAAGGTGGGCAACCACAAAAAGTAAATGTGACTGTTCGCACGCAAGAGAAATCAAATGACGATAGCTACATCAGTATTAATGGTGGAGTGAGGGAAATGGCTATTTCTCCGAATGGAAAAGAGATTGCCTTTGTAGCAAGAGGCGAAGTATTTGTGACTTCAGTAGACGGTTCACTGACCAAAAGAATTACGAACACCCCAGAAGCCGAGCAGTTCGTTACTTTCTCGCCTGATGGCAAATCTGTGGTTTACGCTGCCGAGCGAGATGGCAAGTGGAGTATCTTCAAATCGACAAGAACGAGAGAAGCCCAGGAGCCATTCTTCTTTGCTTCAACCTTATTGAAAGAAGAGGTGATGGTTTCGGGTGAAGTTGATGCCTACCTTCCAAATTTCTCCCCAGATGGAAAAAAGCTCGCCTACATCAAAGACAGAAGAAATCTGGTCGTAAGAGATGTTGCTTCGGGTAGTGAAACCAGCCTTTTAACTGAGGCTGATCTTTTTCACATGAGAGATGGGGATCAATATTTTACTTGGAGTCCAGATAGCAAATGGCTTTTGGTAGACTGGGGCAAATTGCTCAATAATAGTGAAGTATTGCTTATGGCTGCCGATGGTTCTCAACGCATCAACTTAACAGAAAGCGGCTATTATGATTCATCTCCAAAATGGGTGAATGAAGGCAAGCAAATGATTTGGTTCAGCAATCGCGATGGTTTGAAAAGCTTAGCAACAAGCGGAAGAACTCAAAACGATGTGTATTCAATGTTCTTTACTCAAGAGGCTTTTGATAAGTTCAATATGAGCAAAGAAGACTATGAGCTCATGCAGGAAATTGAGAAGGAGACTAAGAAAGAGGAGCCAAAAGAGGAAGAAGACGATAAGAAGAAAAAGAAAGAGAAAGAGGAGCCGAAAAAAGAAGAAGCGAAAGATCTCAAATTCGATTGGAATGGCATGAAAGAGCGCAAGGAGCGTTTAACCATTCATTCATCTTACTTAGGTGATGCAGTACTTTCTAAAGATGGAGAGAAGCTCTACTACCTAGCCAGTTTTGAAGGTGGCCAGAATTTATGGTCGACCAACTTAAGAACTAAAGAAACTAAGCAAGCTATTCGTTTGAATGCAGGTTTCGGTTCAATGACTTGGGACAAAGACATGAAAAACCTTTACCTCCTGAGTAGCGGTAGAATTTCTAAAATCGATCCAGAATCAGGTAAACAGGAGGGAATTACCATTCGTGGTGAAATGACTTATGATGCTGTGGCTGAAAGAGCCTATATGTTCGATCATGTTTGGATTCGCACCAAGAACATTTTTTACGAGCCAACATTCCATGGCATTGATTGGAACTTGATGAGAACTGAATACCAAAAGCATTTACCATCTATTGGCAACGGTTATGAGTTTTCAGAACTGCTTTCTGAGATGTTGGGTGAGTTGAATGTTTCTCACTCAGGCGCCCGTTATGGCACTAGCATAGATAATGCTGATGCCACCGCTTCATTAGGTGTTTTCTTTGATTACAGTCACACTGGAAACGGTATCCTTATCACAGAGGTGATTGAAGGTGGCCCATTAGATAAAGCTAAGTTCAATGTAAGTGCTGGGATGATCATCCAAAAAATTGATGGGGAAGCTATAACAGCTGATAGAGATTTCGCAACCTATTTGAATCGTAAGGCAAACAAGTTCACGCTCTTAGAAATTACCGATGCTAAAGGCGAAAACAAACAGGAAATCACCGTAAAGCCTATTTCATTAGGTGCGCTTAGAGGCTTGCTTTATGATCGATTTGTTAGAATAAATGAAGCTGAGGTAAAGGAAAAGACCAATGGTCAATTGGGTTATGTGCATATTCCTGGCATGGGAGATGGCCCTTATCGTAGCATCTTTGAAGATATGATGGGCAAGTACTTCGAAACCAAAGGAGTGATTGTTGATACGCGCTTTAATGGTGGAGGAGATTTAGTAGCTGACTTAGCCATGTTCTTTACAGGTGAGCCATTTATTACTTATGCCACAGCGGCAAAGGTAGTAGGCGGAGAGCCAACCTCTCGCTGGACAAAACCAACGATGGCTCTGTTCAATGAAAGTATGTATTCTGATGGTCATTGTTTTGCACAAGGCTATACAGACCTCAAAATTGGTAAGACCTTAGGGATGCCGGTTCCGGGAACATGTTCCTTCGCAGGTTGGGAAGGCCTGCCTGACGGTGGCCGTTGGGGAGTTGTTCCGGTAAGTGCTAAAGACAAAGCCGGTCGCTGGATGGAAAACCTTCAGACAGAACCAATGATTCGCGTAAAGCTAATGCCTGGCACTGTAGATCAAGG
>CAYGKL010000043.1:0-1317 GCA_964350505.1 uncultured Roseivirgaceae bacterium
CATCTGATCAATGAAGTGAATGACCTTCTCATTCTTTCAACCTGTAATAGAACAGAGGTTTATTACAACTCCGAAAAAGAATTAACGAGAGAAATTATCGCTTTTATTTGCGTTAAAAAAGGCTTAACCAACCCATCTCAGTATTATCAGTACTTTGATATAGAGCTGAACTCTGAAAATGCAGCAACCTACCTTTTCAGAGTTTCACTTGGTTTAGAAGCACAGGTTGTTGGTGATTTACAAATCATCAATCAAATAAAACGCGCTTACCAATTAACTGCAGACGCCAACATGGCTGGTCCTTACCTTCACAGACTGTTGCACACTATATTCTTTGCCAACAAGAAGGTTTTTCAGGAAACTGCTTTTAGAGATGGTGCTGCGAGTGTATCATATGCTACTTCTGAGTTGGTTAAAACTTTAGCTCAAGGATTTATTGATGCTAAAGTCTTAGTCATAGGTTTAGGAGAGATTGGAGAAGATCTCGCTAAAAACCTCATTGGCTCCCCTTTTAAAGTAACTGTAACCAACAGAAGCGTAGAAAAACTAGATGAGATTGCTTTAAGCAGCGGTTTTGAAAAGACTCCTTTCGAAGGAATTAAGGAACAGCTCGGGGAGTTCGATATTATCATTTCCAGCCTTCCTGTTAAGGACTTTATCGATATTAATGACCTTCAGTCTCTTCCGGAAGGTGGTTTGAAATATTTTATTGACCTATCAATTCCAAGATCAGTTTCCCCTGCCATAGAATCTATCAAAGGAGTAAGTCTATATAATATCGATGAAATCCAAGACAAAACGTCTCAAGCTGTTCAAAAGAGAATTGACGCTATTCCTGAAGTTGAGGAGATCATCACTGAATCGATGGTTGAATTTCTTGACTGGTCTAGAGAGATGGAAGTTTCACCAACCATTCATAAGCTAAAGAAAGCCTTAGAAGAAATTAGGCAGGAAGAATTGAAAAAGCATCTTAAGAATGCCTCTCCAGAGATGGAAGCTTTTGCTGATAAATTCTCCAAGAGTATTACGAATAAAATCATGAAGCTACCTGTGCTTCAACTCAAGGCAGCTTGCCAAAGAGGAGAAGCTGAAACTTTAATTGATGTATTGAATGACCTTTTCAATCTAGAAAAAGATTCGGTCAATCAATAATTGAGTTTTATTGAAGTAGCTTTTCATAATTGCCGTAATTTTCACAGTTTTCCATCTGACTTTTCGTGTAGATAACGAATGCGGTTCTCAAAATTCATTCTTTCATTTCTTCTCAGCCTGTTTACCACAGTTCTTTGTGCAGATCAGTTTGAGCTCTTTACTGAG
>CAYGKL010000043.1:1417-5258 GCA_964350505.1 uncultured Roseivirgaceae bacterium
TCTCAGCCTGTTTACCACAGTTCTTTGTGCAGATCAGTTTGAGCTCTTTACTGAGAATGGAAAAGTCGGCCTAAAAAACACAACTACAAATACCGTTTCGATCCCCGCTACCTTTCAATCCTTAGGCTGGTCGAACAAAGACTTCAAAATAATTAACGGAGTCATTGGAGCCAAACAGAATGAAAAATGGGCAATTGTCGACACAGATGGACATAAAGTGACGGACCATCTTTACAATACACTCTATCCGTCATCAACGGGTAACCTCATAGCATCTAAAAGGCAAGAAAACTCAATACTCACCCTTTATGGTTTAATTGACGAAAAAGGAAAAACATTAACACCATTTGTATACAGCTCACTTACTTCTTTTAACGGCAATCTGATTGTTACGAAAAAAGAAGGTAGCAAATACCTATCAGGCCTACTTTCTGAAAAAGGAGATGAAATAATACCTATTCAGTACAGAGCCATAAAGCCTATAAGTGACAAACTTTTAGCGATAACAAATCTCTCCGACCTGATTGCTATTTACCAGCTCGATGGCAAACCAAAAACTGATTTTCAATTTGAAGATGTAGCACTAATTAATGATCAGTTTCTGCTTATTAGCGAATACAATCATCGAGGCATGCTGAATAAAAACTTGGAAATGGTTATACCTCCTCTTTACAAATCACTTCGTTTTAATGGAAATGACGTAGTCGCACAACCTTATGATCAGTGGGATTTTTTCAAGGAAAATAAATACAACGGCACTTTCTATTTCGATCAAGTCAACTTCACCAGTAACGATACATTTGTTACGCTAGCTGGAAACAAAACTGGTATCATTAATACCGATAATCAACACCTTGCCTTCCTTAAAAATGAATCATCAGTCTCTGGCAATGAGCATGTTTTCATCACCAAATCTCGAAGCACAGGTAGATTCAAGGTCTATACATCAAATGGGAAAGCTCTTTTCCAAGACTCATTTGACGACATTAAGTTATTCGACCAAGTATTCTTTGGTAAAATAAATCAGCCAGACGGACACTCTTGGTCAGTTTATAACTTCAATGGAAAAAAGTTGAACTTGTCTAATTACCAATCCTTCAAAAAAAGATCTGAGGAGTTTTTTGAAGCTCGGCAGAATGGCAAAATTGGACTAATTGGCACGAATGGTAAGGAAGTCAGTCCATTCCTGTATGATGAACTCAGCGAATTTAAAAGTGGCAGAGCAGTGGCCTTTTACAATGATAGCTACGGAATCATTAATAAAAATGGCATTTGGATTATGACACCCTATTTTGATAGCCTTCGCGTTAACGATCGGCATATCTACTTTCAACAAGGTAGCGAGTATGGGGTGGCTGATTTATTCGGAAAAGTACTTTATAGGTCTCAAATCAAGTTCAACATCCATGCCTCCGCAATCTCAATTGAGGAAGAAGACAGTACCCTAGCACTTTATGATATGGCTGGCACAAGGTTGTTAGAGCAGACCTATGATAGTATCAGACCATTAAACAAGGAGCTACTTTTGTTGCATCGAGATGATCAGTACTTCATTTACCGACCTAGTGATAAGGCTGACTTCAAATTAGACCCAACCATTACAGAAGTTGGCTTATTCAAAAATGGCTTCATACCAATTAAGAAAGACAAGCAATGGGGTCTTTTGAATGAAGAAGGAAGACTTGTGATCGCTAATAGATATGAACGTGTTAAAGATTTTTCTGAAGGCTATTTCCCAATAAAACTCATTGGAAAATGGGGCGTCATTAATGAATTAGAGGAGATAGTTATCCAACCCAACTTTGACGAAGTAGAACCTTTCATCAATGGCCTTTCAATTGTAAGTGATAACAGAAAATATGGTCTCATTAATACCGATGGCTTATTTGTACTTGAAATGAAGTATAGTAAAATAGAGCGCTTTGGTGAATACTTTCTTCTCGAACTGAATGATCAAAGAGGTTTAGCAGATAGCAATGGTAGAATTATTAAAAACCCTGGTTACACATCGGTTAAACCTCTTTCTGAAGGATATTTTCTAGTTGAAAGAAATGGTAAATTCGGAGTGATTGATAAGGATGGCCAAGATGTAATACCTTCAAACTACTTAGAAATAAAGCAATCAGGCAATAGGTTCCTTGGGAGAAAACCGGGCGAGGACCGAGTGTTTAGATTAAAATAAAAAACCCAACATTTCTGCTGGGTTTTCATTTCTCTTACGAGTATTATTTAATTCTTGGTGTTACCTTTACTATCGCCTCTTTTACCAGGGCTAGGTTTTGCTGGGTTAGCAATTGACTCTCTCATATCGGTATCAGCCTTGATGTTTTCCATTTTATAGTAATCCATTACACCTAGTCGGCCACTTCTAAAGGCTTCAGCAAGTGCTTTTGGTATCTCTGCTTCTGCTAGAATTACCTTAGCCCTAGCCTCTTGAGATTTAGCTTTCATTTCCTGCTCTTCAGCAACGGCCATGGCTCTTCTTTCTTCAGCCTTCGCTTCCGCAACTTTTAAATCGGCCTGAGCTTGATCAGTTTGCAGTTGAGCACCAATATTGGTTCCTACATCTACATCTGCAATATCAATAGAGAGAATTTCGAAAGCAGTTCCGGCATCAAGTCCACGCTGAAGCACTAGTTTTGATATTTTATCAGGGTTTTCTAACACCTCCTTGTGGGAAGAGGCAGAACCAATTGAAGTTACAATACCTTCACCCACTCGAGCTAAAATCGTATCTTCTCCTGCACCACCAACTAACTGTTGGATATTCGCACGTACAGTTACTCTGGCAATAGCCACTAGCTGAATACCATCTGCAGCAACAGCCGCAACTCTTGGTGTGGTAATCACCTTTGGGTTTACAGAAATCTGAACTGCTTCAAATACATTTCTTCCAGCCAAGTCAATTGCTGTGGCCTGTTGAAAGCCTAAGTTGATATTAGCTTTGTCAGCCGAAATCAAGGCCTTAATCACAGTTGGAACGTTTCCTCCTGCCAAGAAGTGCGTTTCCAAATCTTTGGAAGTGAGCTCTAATCCAGCCTTTGTAGCGGTAATTAAAGAGTTTACGATCAGGCTCGGAGAAACCTTCCTTACTCTCATGAGCACCAATTCAACTAAACTCACTCTCACCCCTGAAATGAGGGCAGTAAACCAGAGATTTACAGGAATAAAATAAAAGAATACGAATAAGAGGACGATGCCACCTATTACCCAAACCAGCATTGTATAATTTTCCATTAATTCGAAGTTAGCAGTTCTACAATAATTTTATTTCCCGACACCTTGGTGATTTTAATTGGTGATCCTGAAGACACATGTTCACCTTTGGAGCGAACTTCATATGTTTTGTCTTGGAACTCAGCCTTCCCAATGGGTTTAAGGTCTGATAATGCAACACCTCTCATCTCTATCGTGAGATCAGAATAATAATGATCGTTGACTTTTCCTTGGTTACTTGTCTTTAAAGAGAATCGTTCCCAAGACTTTGATCTGAAGCTATAAACCAAACCAACAATAGAGACCAGCACTGTGCCAGCCAATGTCCAGTTTCCTATATAATTACCATATTCTTCATAAGTCAGATAAATTCCAACGCTACAAAGTATAATGCCTATTATTCCCAGGATAGTAGTCCCTGGAATGAAAAGCACTTCAAGGTAAATAAGAACTAGCCCAATTAGAATTAACAAGACAATAGAAATCCAATCGCCCATAGGTGTATATTAATCACACCAATATACTACAATAAGAAATGACAACTAGTACGCTCGAGCAAAAAGCACTCTCCCTTTAGAAGGTTTTCCAGAATAAACACAAAGTCCGTCCTCCTCAACCTGATCTA
>CAYGKL010000043.1:5358-14710 GCA_964350505.1 uncultured Roseivirgaceae bacterium
CCTTTAGAAGGTTTTCCAGAATAAACACAAAGTCCGTCCTCCTCAACCTGATCTACCGGAATACAACGAATAGTCGCTTTAGTTTCTTCCTTGATTTTGTCTTCCGTCTCAGCGGTACCATCCCAATGTGCAGAGACAAAGCCTGCTTTACCATCTAGCACCTCCTTAAATTCATCGTAAGAATTCACCTCTGTGGTATTCTCCTTTCTGAAATCAAAGGCTTTGGTGTAAATATTAGATTGGATATCCTCTAACAAACTTTCCACCATCAATGCAATATCTTCTGACAAATCGAAAGATTGTTTCTCGCCAGTATCCCTTCTAGCAATTTCTAAGGTATTATTCTCTAAATCTCTTGGCCCAATGGCAAAACGAACAGGCACTCCTTTCAATTCCCATTCGGCAAACTTAAACCCGGGTTTATAGGTATCCCTATCATCAAATTTCACTGTGATACCTCGAGCTCTTAAGCTTGTTTGAATTCCCTCCACTTTGGTTCTGATTTGTTCAAGCTGCTCCTCTCCTTTATATATAGGCACAATCACCACCTGAATCGGAGCCAATTTTGGAGGAAGCACTAAACCTTGATCATCGGAATGCGCCATAATTAGAGCACCCATCAAACGAGTACTCACTCCCCATGAGGTTCCCCAAACATATTCCAATCCACCCTCTTTAGTTGCAAATTTCACGTCAAAAGCTTTTGCAAAATTCTGTCCAAGGAAATGAGACGTTCCTGCTTGTAAAGCCTTTCCATCTTGCATTAGCGCTTCAATGCAGTATGTTTCAACGGCACCAGCAAATCTTTCAGACTCAGACTTTATTCCTTTAATCACTGGCAGTGCCATAAATCCTTCTGCAAACTTCGCATAGATATTCATCATTTGAATAGATTCATCTATGGCCTCTTGCTTGGTGGCATGAGCCGTATGGCCTTCTTGCCAAAGAAACTCCGTTGTTCTCAAGAATAATCTGGTTCTCATCTCCCATCGCACCACATTGGCCCATTGGTTGATGAGTAATGGTAAGTCTCTGTACGACTGAACCCAGTTTTTGTAAGTACTCCAAATTACGGTTTCAGAAGTAGGACGAACAATGAGCTCTTCCTCTAGTTTTGCATCAGGATCAACAACAACACCTTTGCCGTTCTCATCATTTTTAAGCCGATAATGAGTGACAACTGCACACTCTTTTGCGAAACCTTCAACGTGATCTGCTTCTTTGCTCAAATAAGACTTAGGAATGAACAATGGAAAGTAGGCATTTGAATGCCCTGTTTCTTTGAACATCCTATCGAGCTCAGCCTGCATTTTCTCCCAGATACTATAACCATATGGCTTAATCACCATACAGCCCCTCACTGGTGAGTTTTCGGCTAAATCAGCCCTCTTCACCAATTCATTATACCATAAAGAGTAATCTTCACTTCGTTTAGGTAAACCTTTGCTCATTTCTTGATAGTTGGTATGATACTTGCTGCTTTACTGACCGTAAAGTATTCGACAAAGATAGAATTTTCGAATGTTTTATCGACCAAATAAGAGAATTAGACGTTAAGTTTAAACAAGAAAGGAAAGCCATGAAAAACTCTAGCTATTTTAAGATTGCATCGACCTTACTGGTACTCTCGGTTTTTGCCGGATGTGCCTCACTACCTATTCAGCAAAATGAATATGATGATGTATACTTTACATCGGCCGACCGAACACAACCTAAAAAAGTGGTTTTCAACCCAGATAACTCACAAGAACTAGGTGCAGATGTAATTACTCTAGAAAAAAGCTCTCCTGAAAGAATAGAAGCTGACCTTATAAGCAAATACAACAACGGAGCTCCATCAGAGGTAGTGTATTTCGAAGAATCTGAACCGCGTGTTACTAGACCATCAGAATTAAACTACGTTGACTTTGTAGCGGATTATAATGACAACCAGCTCCAGAATTATGACCTTCCATTAGACTGGGAAGACATGGATGCTTTTACTTTCAATCAAATTCTCCGAGATGATTTACGATTCAGAAATGCATGGTATGAACAATACTATGAAGGAAACACAGCCGCCATGGATTCTTATGCTAGAAACCCAAGAAACTTCAATGGTAATAACAGAAATTCGAACTTCAACGTGAATGTTGGTCTTGGCTTTGGTTTTGGATCGTTCTACTCACCTTTCAGAACTAACATGATTTGGGGAGATCCTTTTTACAATGGCTTTTATGATTCGTTCTGGTCAGTTGGATTTAATAGGCCTTTGTGGGCACCTCAATTTTCACCTTGGGGTTTCAATAGCTTTCATGATCCCTTCTTTTTTAATTCATGGAATTTTAATGCTTGGAACTTCAATTCATGGCGCTTTAATTCATGGAACAATCCTAATTTTAGATGGAGAAGAAATGGTTGGAATAATTGGGGAGGCAATACAATAATTATTGCAGACAACAATTTCAGAAATAGAGATGATTATACTAGAGGAGGAAGAATTAGATCTACCTCAGTGACTAGTGTTAGAACAGATGCTAACAATGGCGCCAGAACAAGATCTAGTGTAGCCGCAAATAACAATTCAAGTAGAACAAGGTCTACTATTTCAAGCGGAAGAGTTTCCAATAGTTCAGTTAGGAGTTCTGGTTCTGCTGTAAGGTCTAGTAGAAGCAGTGTCGATGAAGCTTTAGCAAGAAGCGGCCGAAGAGTGAATACTGACGCTTTCAGGTTTGATAATAGAACCCGATCTACTTCTTCAACTGCTAGAACTTCTTCATCAAGATCTTCCTTTGCCAATAGATCATTGACAAGAACTTCTAGTTCAAGTAGACTCAGTTTACCAACATACTCAAGGAGTTCAAGGTCAAGTTCTACCAACAGTAGAGGAATTTCGTTCGACCGTTCTTCTTCCAGCAGATCAAGTGGTTCAATCTTTAGCAGAGGTACTTCTTCCTCATCGAACCGCAGCAGTGGTGTAAGAAGTAGCAGTAGTGGGTCTTCTTCTCGTTCAACAGGCGGATCAGTGAGAAGTAGCTCTAGCTCCGGAGGAAGCAGCAGGTCATCAGGCAGCAGCAGTAGCTCTTCAAGATCTGGATCTTCAAGTTCTTCAAGATCAGGAAGAGGTAATTAATCACGATCAAAAAACTTAAAATATGAAACGAATCTATCAGCTTTTAGTAGTTGGCTTGACAGTGGTTTGCCTTGGCCAAACGGCAGCAGCACAAGTAGAACCAGGTTCATTTGGCTATTACCAAGATGCTCTAAGGTTTTCTCAAACAAGTCCATTTGGAACTTCGAGGCTTCAGGCTATTGGTGGAGCGGGTTCAGTGCTCGGAGGTGATTTGGGAGCAGCTGTCCTCAACCCTGCAGGTTTAGGTTTTTTCAATAGATCTCAATTTGTATTTACTCCAAGTTTGAACTTCAAAAGATTCAATAATGAATTCTTAGGCAATGCAGTCACTAATGAAAATACTCGCCTTGAGATTGGCAATTTTGGGCTCGCCCTCAATTTCAATAAAGGCGATTTAGAGCCAGGTAAGTGGAGAGGTGGAACGCTAGCCTTTACTTATAACAGAACAAATGACTTCAGACAGTCTCTGGCCTATTCTGGCCAAAACAACAATAGTTCAATCATAGATGCCATGCTGAATAGAGCTGACGGCTTCTTCCCAGAAGAACTAGGCGGCATTGAACAAGTGGGTTACGATCATTACCTTATTAATCCTATTCCTGGAGCCGAAGACATATACGTTTCTTTTGTAGAAGGCTTCCCGCTTCAGAGTGAAAGGATTTCGAGAAGAGGAAGTATCGATCAAATTAATATATCATTTGGAGGCAACTTCGATGATAAAATTTACTTAGGAGCTGGCCTTGGATTTACTTCATCAGACTATTCCTATGGGAGAGTTTTTACTGAGAATTTCAATGATCCAACTATTTCTAGCTTTGAGATTGATGAAAGGCTTGATGTAACAGGAACCGGTTTCAACCTGAATCTTGGCGCCATTTTTAGACCAACTAATTTCATGAGAATTGGTGCTTCCATTACCACTCCAACTTGGTATAACTTCAGCGAGGAAAGTGATGCTATTTATTCAACTAATTACAATAATTATGATGTATCGAATTTCAGAGACGACAACGGGAATAGGTTAATCCTTGAGGATACCGTTTTGAATTCATTAGAGACTCGAACGAACATCCTATTTTCCAATTACAATTTAAGGACTCCATTGAAGTTTAATGCTGGAGTAGCTTTCTTTATTGGTAAAAATGGATTCATTACTGCTGATATCGAAAGGCTCAACTACTCTAATGCGCATGTCTCCTCTGTAGATTTTAACTCTGAAAGTGATAACAATACCATATCAAATATTTATCAATCAACAACCAACTTAAGAATTGGTGGGGAATATAGGTACAGCATATTCCGTTTGAGGTTAGGCTATGCTTCTATTGGCGATCCTTACAAGGAGTCTTTTGATGGAGTTGACAGATCAAGAAGTACAGTATCAGGTGGTTTAGGTATTAATGTAGGTAGGTATTTTATAGACATGGCAATGTCGCAAACGACATTTAATGAATCATTCACATCTTACAGTTTTGTAGACGGCACAGGCCCAACGGCCAATATTGAGAACAAACTGACCAAGGCAAGTTTAACATTTGGCATTAATTTTTAACCAATAATAATAAATTGGAAAACATCCCCTTAGGACAACTTTTCAACTAATCTGTAGTGCAAAACTTACGATAAGATTAGCTTTACCATATGAAAAGAGCCCTACTCGGTATTCTGATCTGTTTTATTATTTTCATAGGTCTAATATTATTCCAGACATTCACATTTAAGAGCAATCAGTTAGAGGCTGATCTGGCCGAAAAAGTCGGAATTCCATCGGGAGCAATTGAAAATCTACAAGCAGCATTAACGGTTGAAACGATTTCATTCGAAAATGTCGAGGATTTCGATTCTAGTCAATTTCACGTGTTCAATATGCTACTTGATGCCCTCTATCCAATGGCAGATAGTTTGTTGAATCATCAAATCTTCAACGAATTCAGTCACCTGTATGAGTGGAAAGGATCAGATCCTTCCTTAAAACCAATCGTACTAATGGGACACATTGATGTGGTGCCAATTGCTTCGCCAGACAAATGGTCGGTTGAACCTTTTGGAGCAGAGATAAAAGACGGGAAGATTTGGGGTAGAGGAACTATAGATGATAAATTCTCTGTAATCGGAATTATGGAAAGTGTTGAAATGCTTTTGAAAGAAGGCTTCCAACCTGAAAGAACCATCCTTTTAGCATTTGGCCATGATGAAGAAGTGGGAGGTGAATTAGGGGCAAAAACCATAGTCAAACATTTAGCAGATAGAGGTATTGAAGCTGAGTTTGTATTGGATGAAGGCTATGCCATTACCCAAAAACTTATACCAGGAATTGATTCAGATGTGGCCATGATTGGAATTGCTGAAAAAGGGTCGACAACCATCGAATTTACGGTGGATATGGAAGGTGGCCACTCTTCGCAACCAGCTACTGAGACAGCTATAGATGTATTAGCCAATGCCATTGCTGCATTAAAAGATTCTCCCATGGAGGCCACAATTTCTGAACCGATGAAGGGCTTCATTAATCAGCTTGGACCAGAAATGGGTTTTGTAAATAAAATGGCCTTCGCTAATCTGAGCCTCTTTAAACCGATGATTATTTCTACTTATGAAAATGCTAGCAATGCAGGTAATGCGCTTGTAAGAACTACTACTGCACCGACCATTTTTGAAGCTGGCATTAAGGAAAATGTGATTCCAACATCTGCTAGGGCACTGGTCAACTATAGAATAATACCCGGTGAAACTGCTGAAGATGTGATGGAGTATTCAATGAAAGTAATTAATGATGACAGAATAAAAGCCAAGTTTTACGGATTCAACACGAACCCTTCTCCTGTCTCTCCGACAGATAACTGGGGTTATGAAACCATAAATAGAAGTATTAAGGAAATATTTGATGCAACCTTAACAGCACCAAATCTTGTGATTGCCGCAACTGATTCTCGCCACTTCAGCATTATCAGCCAGAACATTTATCGTTTTGTGCCTTACCACATTAATGAGCAAAACATTAACACATTTCACGGTATTGATGAGCATATTTTGATTGAGGACTACGAAAATGCCATCCGCTTTTATCGCCAATTGATTCTTAATAGCACTAAGTAACGGCTAGTCGCGTGAGGGATAGCAGCGGTTACCCCGCATCCCGAGTTCTCAGGAGAGGAGTATGAGCGAATAGCCCGACCCATGGGGCACGCCCAAACAATTTAACCTTTCAGTAATACTCTAAATCAGACAAGAAAAAACCCTTGGTAAATACACCAAGGGTAGTAAATTTTTTAAATTCTCTGGAGAGTGATTAGAACCATGCAGCTCCTAAATCTCTAAATGGCCACGGAATTGAGGCTAAAATGAGAATGAGGCCAATGAGGTAGAAAAAAGCTACAGCACCAAACTTTTTGGCATCGGTAGCTGCTCTTTTAGATTTACTATAACCCACTGTAATGAGTGCAATAGCGATAAACATAAGGCTGATATGCTCAATGGCATAGAATCGGTAGACAGGGTTTTTCATGAAGCCTTCCACAAACTGCACTTTATCACTAATGAAATACAATACCAGTCCTATGACAAGTTGAAGATGTGTGAAAATCATTGCAAAGAGGGCAATTTTCTTATCCTTGGCTGACCAAACGCCACTTTTCTTTTTAGAAAAAGCGTTGAAAATGGCTGCAATCAATAGGATTAAAACAACCCAGCGTAGTCCTGAGTGTGCGTGTACTAGTCCGTTATACATAGCTTATAATTTATTTGACAAAGAAAGCATAGAAATCTGACAAATGGTGGTTCTTTCAAGAACAATACACTCATTAAGACTTCAGCAAGGCTTTAAATACTTATTCCCCACCCATTAATTTACCGAGTTCTTCTAAGGTATATGTTTGGTAACCAGAAGGAATTTCGAATTCAGCCTTGTCCAATTTACGTTCATCAATCTTAGAGGCTGTCATTTTAATAGTCATACCTTCTTCCGTAGTGATATACTCAAGAGGGAACCCATCTAGTTTTTCAAAATCTTTATGGAATGCATCTATCTTATCTGTATACCAAACCTCCATAGATTTTCCGTCCACTATCATTTCAGCCTTCTTGCAGGCATAACCTAGAATTTGCTTTGTCTCGTTCAGCTCGTTGATGGTTGTCTTCACTGAGGCTGTTTCTTTATCTAGTTCTTCTTTCGACATATGCACATGGATTTTCATTCCCATCATATCCATAAGCATATCACCTGAACCATCATTTTCATCTGCAATTACAATCTGACTTCCGCCCATCACTTCCTGAACAATCTTTGATTTCCTGCCACTCAAGAGCATACTCACATTTTTTGGAAGCATGCTTTCCATACCTGCTAACTCTGCCGGTACTTTTAAATAAGTTATTGCGTAGGTAATTTCTCCTTCAAAGGTTTCGAGATTAGACTTAAAAGAGGTGCCCAGCATTAAAAAAGCTAGGCATAGAGCGTAGGATAGAATCTTTTTCATTTCATTTGAATTATTCTCAAAAGTAATGATCATAAATGCATTTCTAAGGAAAGATTTCATAAATGGTCGATAATTTTTCGAAGCCGATGAAAGCAATATGTTATGAAGAATTTCAGGGTGGTATTTTCCTGAAAGACTTGCCAATACCAAAAGCAGTAGATGGGGGTGTTGTCCTTAAAGTTGAAGCTACAGGTCTCTGCCGCTCCGATTGGCATGGCTGGATGGGACATGATAGTGATATTAAGTTGCCTCATGTTCCTGGCCATGAGTTGGCAGGAACTGTAATTGAATTGGGCAATGGGGTTTCAAAATTCAATATCGGTGACAGGGTAACTGTTCCTTTTGTTGGAGGTTGTGGTAAATGTGAACAATGCGCTACAGGGAATCATCAGGTTTGTGACTATCAATTTCAGCCTGGTTTCACTCATTGGGGAAGCTTTGCCGAATATGTCGGCATTCATTATGCAGATACCAATTTAGTAAGGTTACCAGATGAAGTCTCATTTGAAACTGCCGCAAGTTTAGGATGTAGATTCATTACTTCTTTCAGAGCAGTTGTTCATCAGGGCAAAGTCGCTGCCAATCAATGGGTGGCGGTGCATGGTTGTGGTGGTGTTGGGCTTTCAGCAATCATGATTGCCAAGGCATTTGGCGCCAGAGTTATTGCTATTGATATTAATGATGAGGCACTGGCTTTGGCTAAAAATTTAGGTGCTAAATTTACCATCAACTCACTAAAAGATAATCCAATACAAAGCGTGAAGACCATTACTCAAGGTGGTGCCCATTTATCACTCGATGCCTTAGGCAACAGACAAACGGCTTATAACTCGGTAGCGAACTTAAGGAAGAGAGGTAAACATATTCAGGTCGGCCTTTTAGCTGGCGATGATTTTGAACCGAGATTGCCCATGCAACTTGTAGTAGCTAACGAGTTGGAAATTATAGGAAGTCATGGAATGCAGGCACATGCCTATCCAGAAATGATGCAAATGATTGCTGAAGGAAAGCTTGAGCCGGAGAAGATGATAAAGAGACGAGTTTCTTTAGAGGATATTTGTGAATTGTTACCAAGAATGGGTAGAGAAAATAGTGTTGGAGTAAGTGTTGTAACTCAGTTTTAATAGATCCCTAAGTTCATCGGACTCTCCCCTGACATCTTCGATATCTTTCCCCTCTCTTTTAAGAAAGGGGTGTCAACCTTTGGTTGACGGGGTGAGTCAACAGAACCAACTCAAAACTTCAAAGCCGCATAGCCCTTTAGTTGATAAGTTGTTAAAGTAGTCAGCATAGAGGTTGCCACTTGAATCCCTGGTGCTAGCTTGGTATGGTCGATATTCCTTCCCATTAGCGACTGAGAACAGGTAAATATTTTAACTCCAGCCTCCTGTAGCTCCTTAAATAAGGATAAATGCGGGTTATCGACTTCATATTTCTCGTGATATCTTTCATTATCTAAAGTAGACCAAATAGCCCCGCCATGAATAGCCAAAACCACATGCATATTTTCTTTTGGCACACCACCCATTGCATGCAGGTTCAGTAAGCGAGCAACATTCACTAAAGAGTACATCGCTTCACTCGGATCGGAACTGCCTGTGGCCACATCAATCACAATTTTGTATTCCATAGTAGGATCGGGCTTTTCTGTGGCATGCGGAGCATCCATTATGCCACCATATCCCTTTATGATTGGATTAATAGTCTCTTGGGCTGAAAGCTGTGACAAGCCAAGTACAAAAAAGAAAGCAAGGGTAGTATTTCT
>CAYGKL010000043.1:14810-25346 GCA_964350505.1 uncultured Roseivirgaceae bacterium
CCCAATGATCTCAGCGTCTGGTGGATGCCCACTTATGAATAGCGCCATTGAGTCAGATGATGGATATCCACTTCTGAAGGAACAAGTCCAAAAAACATTCAACAATTGGGAGTCTGAACTCACTTCACTTATTATTCAAGGGCAGGAAACTGGTGAGTTTAATAGTAGCGCAGACCCTTCTGGCTTGGCTAAATTTTTTATAGCTACTTTGGAAGGAACCATAATGCTAGCTAGAAGTACACAAAACAACGAAACCTTCAACCAAGTCCTTGATAAACTAGACTTGATTATGCAAAAAGAATTGAAGTTATGAGAAGAGTAGTGATTACAGGCATGGGTGCATTAACCCCCATTGGAAATAATATCAATGATTATTGGAATAATCTGAAGGCTGGAAAAAGTGGAGCCGCAAAAATTACTCGCTTCGATACCACTAAATTCAAGACGCACTTTGCCTGCGAGCTAAAAGACTTCAAATTAGACGATCACATTCCAAAAAGCGAATCGCGCAGATACGATCGCTTTACCTCTTATGCGCTAGTAGCTGTAGAAGAAGCTATTCAAAATGCTTCCATTGACTTCGAAAGCCTTAATCGAAATCGCATTGGCGTTATCTGGGGCTCTGGCAATGGAGGCATCGAAACCTTTACCGAGGAAATGATCGCTTATGCCAAGAATGATGAAACGCCCCGTTTCAATCCCTTCTTTATACCAAAAATCATAGCGGATATTGCTTCCGGAATTATCTCTATCAAATATGGATTAAGAGGAGTGAACTTCACCACTATGTCGGCTTGTGCTACTTCCACCACTGCCATCATAGACGCCTTTAATTATATTAAATGGGGCAAAGCAGAGATGATTATTACCGGTGGCTCGGAAGCTCCAATTACAGCTGCTGGACTTGGAGGCTTCAACGCATCAAGAGCATTGAGCACCAACAATGATGAAGCAGCAACGGCCTCAAGGCCTTTCGATAAAACCCGAGATGGCTTCGTAATGGGTGAAGGCGCAGGTGCTTTGATTTTAGAATCTTATGAACATGCTGTGGCTCGAGGAGCCAACATTATTGCAGAAGTAGCTGGGGGTGGAATGGCTGCAGATGCCTATCACCTCACTGGAACCCATCCCGAAGGCGAAGGTGCATTTTTGGGAATGAATGAGGCCTTAGATGATGCCGGAATCTTAGCAAAAGACATTGATTACATCAATATGCACGCGACCTCCACACCCGTTGGAGATCAGAGTGAATTGATAGCTATAGAAAGAGTCTTTGGAGCTAAGCCCAACTTAAAAGTGTCTGCTACTAAATCAATGACAGGACATTTACTTGGTGCAGCTGGTGCCATAGAGTCTATCGCTTGTATTAAGGCAATAGAAGATGGAATCATCCCTCCTACTATCAATACACAAGAAGTTGATGACGAATGGGTAGGTAAATTCGATATGACTTTAGGCAAGGCTCAAAAGCACGAAGTTAAATACGCTATGAGCAACACCTTTGGCTTTGGTGGACATATTGCCACTGCAATTTTTAAGCGATTTGAGAACTAGAAATCATGAGTTCAACGCTGGAGTCGACTTTGAGTCAGTCATAAATGACTAGGCTGTTTCTTATAGTTCACTCAGAATGAAGATGTCTTTTTTAATAGTAGATTATTTCTACTTCCGGAAGGCTTTCCAGCAGCTTATCGATGTCATTTTGGCGTAAGCCTGTATTAAAACACGTCACTTTTTTAAGATTTTTCAAATCACCAATACGATCAAACTTAAAAACCTTTGTGTTAGAACAGTCAATCTCTTTCAGGTTCAAAAGACCTTCAAGCCCCTTGAGCCTTTTAACGTTAGTACCGGAGAAATTCAACATCTCCAGTGTATTCAAGCCTTCTAATGGCCTTAGATCCTCAACAGCTGTATTAGTAATATTGAGCCTCTTAAGTTCAGGGTATTTTTGAATAAGTCCTGTCAAATCAGCAATTGGCATCTGTAGTAACTCTAGGCTTTCTAGCTTTTTCAATTCAGGCAGGTCCTTTATAAGCGACACTCTCACCTGCTGTAATTTCAGTTCTCTAAGTCTGTAAAACTTATCAAGAGATTCTTGGAAAGCAGCAGTTATGGGAATGTTCTTAAAACTCAATGATCGAAGGGCAATCAGCACATGCAGCTCATCAGAGTCTGGCTGATCTGAAAGGCTCGCATTTTCAGCAAATGATTTTTTAAGCGTTGGAGTTAGGTCTAACCACCATTTTTCCAATTCGGCAGTCATGAATCGAATTCTTAATTGTGGCTTTGCCTCAAGAAGCTCAGCTATCTGCTCTGCACCAACATTTGCTCCATCCACATAGATAGCTCTTAATTTAGGCAATTGCTGAAGCTGAGATAAACTAGCTAATGCAGTATTGTTGGCTTCCAAATATTCTAATTGTGCTAAAACCTCCATACTTTCTAGGTCATTGACATCGGTATCGTTGAAAGTAAGGGTTATCAGTTTCGAGGACAATTGAGGAGCACTAAGTTTTCCGATTCTATTTCCATCTAAATTCAGGTATTCTAGTGCCTGAAATCTTTCCAACGCTTCAAGGTTTTGAAGTCCAGTTTTACTGGCATCAAGGGAATCTATTCTAATCAAGGCAGACAAGTCCTCTACCTGAGGGGTATTCGTCTCCATCATTTCTCCTAGCCGCGTTTTTAAACCTGAAGGGATGCCTTCCCACCAAGCCATCAATTGAGCGGCATTGGTAATAAGCAAAGCTTTGTTCTGAGCAGAGAACTGTTGAATGGCCTCATCTTTCAGGGATGTACCATTTGCATAAACACGTTTAAGGTTAGAGAGTTTTGAAATGGGCTCCAGCACAGAAATATCTGTATTATTGATTCTTAAGGTTACCAGACTTCTTAAGTTCTCAAAACCAGAAAGACTAGCTAGCTGACTGGAAGAAACATCTAATTCCTGCAGGCTTTGTAAGCCATTCAAGCCACTAAGTGTAATAACATCACTATTCTTGAGGAATAGATTTTTCAATTTACTCAGCTGCTCAAAATTGATCCAGTCCAACCCTTTTCCATCTTCAATCTTGAGCGTTTCAAGATTTTTCAAATCATTCACAAAACTTAAGTTAATTCCTGCAATCCCATTAAGGTTTAAATGACTGAGTTTGTCGAAACCTTTCAGCGCTGAAAAATCTTCAACGTGACAATTACTAAGGTTTAAGCTTCGGATATCTTTATGGTATTTTAAATACTGCAGATCGAACACAGAAGTATTTGAGACATCAAGTGACTGAAGTTTGTTAATAGAAAGCAAAGGCTTGAGGTCGTTGACCCAAGTATTGCTAAGTTTTAAATGCTTTAAAGATGTGAGCTGATAGATAGGTTCAATATCAATAATCAGGTCATTACCACTTATATCTAGAGAGTCGAGCGTGACTAAATCGAACAACTCATCATTGGAAAGGCTATCATAGAAAACACCCAATTTCTTTTGAAAAACTTGCTTCCATGCCAAGGTAAGGCCGCCCCACCATTCTCTGAGCTGTTTTTCCTTACTAATTTTAGTAGTGTAGATACTGGCTATTTTCAGTTCCTCACCCTTCGGGCCAAGATTTAGCTCAACGAACCGCTGTCTGGTTGTATTTAATGAATCACCCGTTAGACTAATGGCGTTTATGTTTCTGATTAAATCAACTCTGTAGTAAGGAGTACTATCGGCCTTAAAGAGTTTAGTAACAGTGTCTATTTCAAAATTGAATTGTGCCTCTTCAAAAAAGAAATCAATGTCTTTTAAATAGGCCTGAACATCTTTATAAATGACTGTGGACCTGTCATCTTGAAGGTCATCTTCCACCTGTACCCTTTCATTTAGAAAGAGCTTGAGGTAACTGTTGTTAATAATAGTTTCTTTCTCTGATGCTGATGTTCTGTTTCCACCTAGAAGATTGAAATAATAGGCTAGCGTATTCACAATGCCTTTAGCCTGTTCAATTTTAGGGTCAGAAAGCTCCTCCTGACCAAATTCTTGAGCCTTTGCCTGAATGGCAAGAAAGCCTAAGAAGAGTAGCAATAACAGCCTATTTCTTATCATAAAGTATCTTTAACAGGTCTTCTTTTTGTGCAGCATTGAGCTTAATCAAATCAGAAATCAGCCATCCAGTATTATAGCCGGGCCTGTTGAAATTATTGAGGGAGAAATACCAATCATCTATGGTAAAGAAGTGAAAATTCACTCGATTGACTGTTTCAAAAACGAGGCTTCCCATTTTCACTTCATAGACGAAAAGTGTCAGGAAATCGGGTTCAAAATCGGCAAGTGTATATGACTCGGGGCTTCCTCCTTTTACCATCGCCTTTCTCAAATTCATGAAGTCTAATTCATGGCTCATAGGATGGAGAAACTCCTTGGTTTGGCCCCTCTGTTTATCAAACAGAGTTTTATACGGCTCAAATGATAACCCAGAAATTACCCATTCATAGCCCAAACCTTCTTCTTGAATGACCATATAAAGGGTAAGCGGCATGGAGCGACCCTTGTAGTTAAAGGTCGTATTGACGGTAGCAAACCATTCTTTAGAGTGTAAATCCAAGAATACAGGATTGGAATCGCTCGTAACACGATCCACAAATTCTGTAAACAATGATTCAGAGAACCCGGCATTCTCTTCATCGAAGAGAATGCTCAGGAACCTTTTTCTTAATCTTGAATTTCTATACTGCCGATCATCTGGTTCGAATTCTCTCCCTTTAACATCCTCTTCTCCATTGAACCTGCTAAAAAACTGGTTCAGCTGCTTTGTACTTGCCAAAAGCTGCTGCTCAACTTCATCATCTTCAGAGATAATTTGAGCATTTAGGCTATTAAGTGAAAAGAGAAATGCGATACCGCAAATCAGCAATAATTTCTTTATCATATGGATGTTTCAGATACTCGAATATCACCCAAAATTACATCCCAGAATTCAATTATTCTACCTGCAATTTGAGTCTCTTTTTTCTCTACATAAATGGTAATGTCTTTCTTGGTTGTATCCTTATACGCCAATTTATCACCGTTAGTACCCTCGAACTTTTGATAAATCGTGACAACTCCAACATAACGACCATCAGGTTGTCTTTCTAAATTAGAAATGTATTGAACATCATACCATTCAATAGTTACCTTATCGTAGTTGAGCGCCATCAATCTTCTGAAGTATTCTCTTACTTTATAGTACTCGATCTCTTCAGAAGCTAATGAGGAAACACCCATTTCGCTACCAGTAGCAAAAAGCTCTTCGGCCCTATCCATCACTCGGGTGGCTTCAGTATATGGAGTGCTCTTATTCCCAATAATTTTAATGTATTTACCGAGGTCTTTTACTTTTTCTAGAGCAAGAGAGTCTATGGCTTTTTCTCTGTTTGGATCAACAGCATTTTGCGCAACCGCTGAATAACTAGTTAGTACAGCAATGAAGGCAATCGCGAATATTTGAATATATCGTTTGTTCATTTTCTTCTTATTTTTTAACTAATACTAACTCCTTAATCTTACCATTCGGATCGCGAACGACTTCCTTAACTCTATGAACGTTATTACCTGTATCCTTAATATAGTTGAGGTACTTGGTAATATTTGTCGGCTCATCGAAATCTTCAGATCCATTGGCCGCATAAATGATGATAAGCACAGGAGCCGTACTATTACTGAAAAGCCCCATTGCTTCTCGGATATTGCGATTAGCAACGTCTGTTGAACTAGCACTGGCAATGGCCGAAAAGTAATTATTCAAACGCATATCTAGCGTTGGCTCCGGTGCGCTGCGAACATCTTTTGGCTCAGGTTCTGGCTCTGGTTCGGGTTCAGGTGTCGGTGTTGGCTCTTCTACTACTTCTGGTTCTTCTGGCTGAGCATCTACTACAGCTTTCTGGCTCTTACATGAGACCAAAAACACGAGAAGTAAAGCAAAGAGCGTTAGGGATTTAATCGATTTGTTCATCTGGATTTTAGTTGTTTAAATTTGCTCCTTTTCATTTTCTAAATATCATTGGACAAATAACGTTCCAATTCGTGCATTAAACGTAAAAGCTGTTTAACACGGATATGTTAAACACAAATATCTTTGAATTGAGAAAAATCTACTCAAAATGACAAGTGTTTTTGCTTTTGACGGAGGAATAAAAGTATAAGCTGAAATTGATCGTATGCAATTCTCAATTTTCCATTTCGAAATGAGCGTCAAGCCTACGGTGACATTCTCTAGAGTTCGGTCTAACCAAAAAAAACTTTATGAAGTTTAGTAAGCCTCTCCTAAAGTTGCAACGACTAGTTTAAGAAACTATTGGTTGCTCTGTGGCATATTAGCTATCGAAGCTCCCTCTGGCATAGTAAAATTATCCATTGATGGGTACTCTTGAGAAACAGCAATGTTTTCAAACACATTTGGCCTGCCTCTAGGATCACCAGCCTCTCCACCAGCATATGTGTACCATTGTAAGGAAGACGGTAAGATAACACCACCCATTTCTTTCCAACCTTCATACTTAATAAGGCTATAACTATCCTTGGCACCACCACCGAAGGTTGCAGTGTACATCAGCCACTCCATTCGATCGGTTTGCTGATCTGAAAGTATGATGTAACTATCATTTGGCGCATCGCCCACTCCAGCGTTATAAGTGATTTTGACAGCGTTGTATGTCTCTCCTTTAATATCAATTGGCTCCATCGCTTCATAATTTACTCCTGGGTCTCCAACCACAAAAGGAAAGGCATAGAAATAGAACATGAGGTTATAACGCATTCTTTGTCTATCGGCATTCTCGCTTGGAGGATAAACCCAAACATTTTCTCCATCAAAGCCCACCGTTTGGTTCTCCGATTCAATAAGCGTGTATCGATTTTGCAGTTCAACAGTGGTTTTACTTCCACCATTTTCATATGTCAGCATCTTCAGCTTTGACCAATTCTCAAAACCACCATGTGCATTAAAAACCTTGGTAATTGCTGGTATATGATGTTCAGTGTAATCAGGTGACTTCGCATTTTCCGTAACTTTCTGTTCTTGATTTGTGCCTCCACAGGCACAAATCAAAATCAATAGTGACAAAATGATGAGCTTCTTCATGATGCAGTTTTTAACAAAAATGAAATTCTTTAGACTCAATGTATGTCAGGCAGCTAACATTCACCAAAGGTTATTGTGTTAATGGCAACCAATCAAAATGAAAAATAAGCTTGGCTAATTTACATTAGATAAACTGTAAAAGACCCTTAAATTTGAGCTCACGCATTTAAGGTATGAGCAAAAATCAAAAATTCGAAACACAGGCTATTCGAACACAAATTGAAAAGACCCATGCTCAGGAACATGCCACACCCATGTACCTGACCTCTAGCTTCACTTACAGTGATGCTGAGGAAATGAGGGCTTCATTTGCTGGAGAAACGGAACTTAACATCTACAGCCGTTTCAGTAATCCCAACTTTCAAGAGCTGGTTGATAAACTCTGCTTGATGGAAGGTGCAGAAGCTGGCTACGTTTTCGCCACTGGCATGGCAGCTGTGTTTTCAACTTTTGCGGCATTGGCCAATGCAGGTGACCACATCATTAGTTGCCGTTCAATTTTTGGTTCAACACACACCGTATTCACGAAGATTTTTCCGAAGTGGAACATTGAAACCACTTATGTGGAAGTAAACGACCCGAATACTTGGGATGCTGCAGTTCGGCCTTCATCCAAATTATTTTATCTCGAAACTCCTACCAACCCAGGTGTGGATTTAGTTGATCTTGAAGTAGCTTCTGCCTTCTGCAAAAAGCATGGTCTCATTATGATCGTGGACAATTGTTTTGCAACTCCATACCTTCAGCAACCCATGAAATTTGGTGCCGACCTAGTGATTCACTCTGCTACTAAATTTATTGATGGACAAGGGAGAGTTCTTGGGGGAGCAACTGTAGGAAGAAAAGACCTTATTGAAGAAATTTACGCCTTCAGCAGAAGTGCCGGCCCGGCTCTTTCTCCATTCAATGCTTGGGTGCTTTCTAAAAGTTTAGAAACACTGGCTGTACGCATGGATAGGCATTGTGACAATGCCTTAAAACTTGCTGAGTTTCTCTCGGAGAATGATCAGGTAGCATGGGTTAAATATCCTTTCTTGAAGAGCCACCCACAATATGAGATTGCAAAAAAGCAAATGAAAGGCGGTGGTGGTGTGGTGGCTTTCGGCATTAAAGGTGGACTAGAAAATGGTCGCAATTTCCTGAATAACTTACAGATGTGCTCTTTAACAGCCAATTTGGGAGATAGCAGAACCATTGCTACTCATCCTTCATCAACTACCCACGCTAAACTTACTAAAGAGGAACGTCAAAAAGTTGGCATAACAGCCGAACTCATTCGTATTTCGGTAGGTTTAGAACATATTGACGACATTATTTCAGACATTCAACAAGCTTTAGAAAAAGCATAGCATGAAGCAAATACTCGCTGAAATCCTCACCATTGGTGATGAAATACTTTACGGCCAAATTACTGATACCAACTCGCAATGGATTAGCTCAGAACTCGATCAACTAGGCATTAAGGTTATTCAAAAAACCACCGTTGGAGATACAGAAGAAGCTATTCTGACCGCCTTTACAGAAGCCGAGAAAAGAGCCGATATGGTGCTTATTACCGGTGGTCTTGGCCCAACCAATGACGACCTAACAATGCCAATGCTGGCTAAGCACTTCAACAGTGAAATTACCATGAACGAAGCAGTGCTGGCGCATGTACAACACTTCTTTGAGAGCCGAGGTAGAACCTTCACCGAACTGAACCGAAGACAAGCGCTTGTCCCTAAAGCAGCCGAGGTACTTCATAACGATCTAGGTACAGCACCAGGAACTTTGTATGAGCGAAATGGCAAAGTCTTCGTCTCCATGCCAGGGGTTCCTCATGAGATGAAAAATTTGATGAAGAAATTGGTGCTTCCCAAACTAGCTTCCTTCTTCCAAACGCCTGTCATCTACCATAAACTCATCAAAACAGTTGGGATTGGAGAATCATTCTTGGCAGATGTTATCAAAGATTGGGAAGATAATTTACCAGAACACATTCGTCTGGCATATCTACCCAGTGTAGGGCATGTAAAGCTGAGGCTAACAGCGGTTGGTGAAGATAAAGCACAGCTAAAGAGTGATGTTCAGACTCAAATTGATGGACTGCTTCCACTAGCTGGTAAATATATTTATGGATACGATGATACCACTTTAGAAGAAGCAGTTGGTCAACTGTTGAAAGCTCATGGCAAAACCATTGCACTCGCTGAGAGTTGTTCAGGTGGGTATGTTCAACATAAAATCACTACAATTGCTGGGTCTTCTCAATATTTTCAGGGCGGAGTAGTTCCATATCATAATGACCATAAGGTCAATATATTAGGAGTAAGCCCCGAAACCCTAAAAACACATGGAGCGGTAAGCGAGGAATGTGTGAAAGAAATGGCAGAGGGGGTAAGAAAACTTTTCAAAGCTGACATTGGGGCATCTAGCAGTGGAATTGCTGGCCCAGATGGAGGAACAGATGAGAAACCAGTGGGTACTGTATGGATTGCCTTTGCCAATGGAAAAGAAACCATTGCTAAAAAGCTGCAATTGACACAGAATAGATTATTAAATATTGAACTGACGCAAATTTCAGTATTAAATTTGGTTAGGAAAAGTTTGAATCGGTAATACTTTGATAATATTTGGTAAATGACTTACTTTTGCAAATTACTGCAAACGATTTAATTCACTGAAAATAAGGAAATGGCTATAATAGAAATGGTAATGCCAAAGATGGGGGAAAGTATCATGGAGGGTACTGTACTATCTTGGTTGAAGCAAGAAGGTGATACAATTGAGGCAGATGAATCTGTGCTCGAAGTGGCCACCGACAAAGTGGACACTGAAGTGCCTGCTACCCATGGTGGGGTATTGAAAGAAATTTTAGTGAAAGAAGGCGATGTGGTAGCTGTTGGCTCACCTATTGCCAAAATAGAAACGGACGCTGATGTAGAAACCTTAGCTGCTCCGGTCACTGCTCCAGCTGAAAGCAAAAATAGCGAGGTTAAGGCTGAAGCTACTCCTCAACCTGTGGCAGAGTCTGCTTCTAGCAATGGACAAGCTCAAGTAACTTCCGATCGTTTTTACTCTCCTTTAGTCATGAGTATTGCTCGCCAAGAGAACATTCCAATGGCAGAATTAGAAGCTGTTCCGGGTTCTGGTAGAGAAGGAAGAGTTACTAAAAAAGATATTCTTTCTTATGTAAAAGAAAGACCAGCAGGCGGCCAGCCTACTCCTCAAGCAGCTCCTGCTCCATCGCAGCCCGCAGTAACTGAGGCAAGAACTCCACAGCCTATGCCTGTATCTATCTCTGGTGAAGATGAGATCATTGAGATGGACAGAATGCGCAAAATGATTGCCGAGCGCATGGTTGATTCTAAGCGTATTTCTCCACATGTTACTTCTTTCGTGGAGGCAGATGTAACCAACATCGTTTATTGGAGAAACAGAGTGAAGAACCAGTTCAAAG
>CAYGKL010000044.1:0-4152 GCA_964350505.1 uncultured Roseivirgaceae bacterium
GCCTCCAGGTGCAAGAGCAAGAGTTGCTCTTTCTGGACTTACCATTGCTGAGTAATTCCGTGATGGTGATGGCGAAGGTCAAGGAAAAGATATTCTTTTCTTTATCGATAACATCTTCCGTTTCACGCAGGCAGGTTCTGAGGTATCGGCTCTTCTAGGTCGTATGCCTTCTGCAGTAGGTTACCAGCCAACTTTGGCAACAGAGATGGGTGCCATGCAAGAAAGAATTACTTCAACAAAAAGTGGTTCAATTACATCTGTACAGGCCGTTTACGTTCCTGCGGATGACTTGACTGACCCTGCTCCGGCAACTACTTTCGCTCACTTGGATGCTACAACCGTACTTTCAAGAAAGATTGCTGAGCTAGGTATTTACCCTGCGGTAGATCCACTAGATTCAACTTCAAGAATTTTGACAGCTGAGATTTTGGGCGATGAGCACTACGATTGTGCACAACGTGTAAAAGAAACGCTCCAGAGATATAAAGAGCTTCAAGATATCATTGCTATCCTTGGTATGGACGAATTGTCTGATGAGGATAAATTGATCGTTTCAAGAGCTAGACGTGTACAAAGATTCCTTTCTCAGCCATTCCACGTTGCTGAGCAATTCACTGGCTTGAAAGGGGTATTGGTAGACATTAAAGATACCATCAGAGGTTTCAATGAGATACTTGATGGTAAGCACGATGATCTTCCTGAGTCGGCTTTCAACTTGGTAGGTACTATCGAGGAAGCGAGAGCTAAGGGTGAGAAATTGATGGCTGATGCCGCTAAATAATTGAGTATGCTATTAGAAGTTGTTACACCAGATAAGAAGATTTTCGAAGGAGAAGCTTCAGCAGTGACCTTTCCCGGTAGTGATGGTGAGTTTCAAGTACTCAGCGGTCACGCACCAATGATCTCTGCTTTAGGAAAAGGCAAAATGACTATCAAAGCTTCTGGTAAAGAAGACGTGGTAATTATTGATGGTGGTGTGGTTGAGGTGCTCAACAACAAAGTAGTAGTACTGGCAGAGTCAGTAATAGAAGACTAAAGCTAAAACTAACTTATAAATAAAAACCCTGACGGTCACCGTCAGGGTTTTTTTGATTTTGGCCTTTCATAAGGTAACTGAAGTAGTTTTTGGATTCATTCACTATCTTCATCCAATGGTGAAAAGAGTTATATTTTTTGGACTAGTATTGTTTATTGTGATGTCTTGTTCCGAGTCACAACCAGATACATTTAAAGCTGAAGAGGTCGATAGGGCTGAATGGTCTGATGTTTCTTCTATAAACTTGAAGGACATCAATAGTGATCTGCAAGAAGGCTTACCTACCGTAGATATTGGGATTTATATGCCATCTAACCTCGATCCCAACTTCAACAAAGTGACACTCGATAAGATGATGGAAAGCTATTTGGCTGCGAAAGAGATCTATCAACCCACTGGTGTCCAGCTTAACTTGAAGTTCGTGAAGACTGGAGAGATCGACCCCAGCTTTTTGGCCATTCAAGCCAATGAAATTCCTGAGGTTCCTGCTACTGAATATGCAAATACCTATGTGAATATGCAGCGGAATCCATCACGTTTAACACAAAAGGCAAAGGAAGCGCTAAGCCATATCATTGAACCCGATGAGGCAAATGACAGAACTATCTACTTGATTGTACTACAAGATGTGTTTTATCCGTTTCTGGAGGTCTCTGAAGGAAGAAATTGGACGGTCAAATCAGTTCGAACTGGAGGATTATCATTCCCCACCTATTCCTATGTAAATAACCTGCCTAAATCGCATCGTGGCGTAATCTCTATATCAAATCTCCAAAGAGGTGATCGTTCGAGAAGAACCATTGCGCATGAGCTAGGTCATAAGCTGATCAACGTAAGTCATGAATATAATGAGACACATCCGGGACACGAAGTTTATGCCGATGGCGGCTTAATGCTTTATGGTAATGGCGAAGACATCCCTTCAGGAGCAGAGGGACGTTGGCATTTAGAAAGACTTTTGATGTCGCCTTTCATTTACAGATCAACCAAACAGGGGGATAAGGTTTGGAACGATGATTACCTAGAAGGAGGTCATTATTATGACCCACTTTACGGTAACAAAGTAGTGCGTTTTGCCGGAACGCCACCTATTGATCCTAATTGGTAACTATTGAACTCTTCAAATATTTCGGTGTAGTTTGTAAGCACATTGTTATGTGATAAAAAAGGTAAGTTCATATTAAGGCGTAGTTACAAAATACGCCTAGAAGTGGCATTTTAAACTTTTTCTAAACTTTTAACTAATATTAGTTAGAAGTTTTTTAGCCACTTCTCAGGGTCTTGGCTCATGTGGAAAATCGCAATGATCAAGACCAATGAGTCATAAACCTTATAGGAAACACCATATGGGAAACGTTTGAGAAAGGCTAGGCGCAATTCACCAAGCCTTTTTTGATATCCTTCGGGGAGGTTTTCTATACGTTCAAAGGAAGCATCTATTTCATCCAAAAAAGCTTCTCCAAGTCGAGGATCAATATCATCGTAGTAATCGACTGCCTTTTGGATGTGTTCGTAGACAGAAGGACGAACAGAGAACTTACGCATTCTTGCGTGTGATATGAGACCTATCCCACGGCAAACCTTCGTCACCATTGGCAACAGATTCGTCAGCTTCTCGTTCACGTTCTTTGAGGAAAGCCACAGTTTTGTCAGAAAGCTCGAATGACTCCTGTTGAATGAGAATTAACTCAAGCTGTAATTCCTCAACACTGTCATAGTGCTTCTTTTTGAGGGGTACACTATTTGAAACGGTTATACTGGTCATATCAGAATCTTATCCCTAAAGTAACGAAATTCCAAAAGAAAATGATACACTCGGTGTATTCAAGAAAAGGGGTTGAATGGTCTGATGTTTCTTCTGTCAATATTGCGGACGTCAATAGCGATCTGCAAGAAGGGTTACCTACAGTAGATATTATCATTCCCCACCTATTCCTATGTAAATAACCTGCCTAAATCGCATCGTGGCGTAATCTCTATATCAAATCTCCAAAGAGGTGATCGTTCGAGAAGAACCATTGCGCATGAGCTAGGTCATAAGCTGATCAACGTAAGTCATGAATATAATGAGACACATCCGGGACACGAAGTTTATGCCGATGGCGGCTTAATGCTTTATGGTAATGGCGAAGACATCCCTTCAGGAGCAGAGGGACGTTGGCATTTAGAAAGACTTTTGATGTCGCCTTTCATTTACAGATCAACCAAACAGGGGGATAAGGTTTGGAACGATGATTACCTAGAAGGAGGTCATTATTATGACCCACTTTACGGTAACAAAGTAGTGCGTTTTGCCGGAACGCCACCTATTGATCCTAATTGGTAACTATTGAACTCTTCAAATATTTCGGTGTAGTTTGTAAGCACATTGTTATGTGATAAAAAAGGTAAGTTCATATTAAGGCGTAGTTACAAAATACGCCTAGGAGGGACCTGAATAAAACAACCCTTGACTCGAGCAATCAAGGGTTTTGAGAATTTAAAATTCATTCTTAGTTAATCGCAAACTTCACTTGAATGGTAGCGTCAACCCTAATTTTATCGAACTCAAATTCGGGAGCTATTTCTTGATTATCCATGGCTGCTGCACCTCTTACCTTCATCTCCATGGTTTGGGCTCTGTATGCTCTTGGGTTGTCATATTCCTGAATATGGATTGCTTTGCCTAATTGCTGATCTAGGGCTTCAACTAGCAGTGTTCCTTTCTGTTTGGCATTTAAGATGGCCATCTTTTTAACTTCAAGCTTCAGCTCCTCTTCTTTAGAGTATTCCACTCTGTTCAGGCTTATGTTGGAAATTCCTAGGTTACTTAAGCCTGAGATAACCTGTCCTGCTAGGGCTGCACTTCCAACTTTGACGGTGTATTCTTTAGCTGCGAAAACATCAGTTCGCTTTAAAAAGTAGAACTTGAAATTGCTGGTGAGGTCATTGAGTGAAACATCTTCTTTAGTATCGATGCCCAAGCTATTGAGTTTATCGAGCATATCTCTTTCTAGTTTCTCTAAAGACTCTTTTCCTTTATTGTCTTTTTCATTGATCTGCACATTCAGGTAAATTTCATCTGGCACCACTTCTTTGTAGGCCACTCCAGTAATCTCAATGTAATTTTGGTCGAT
>CAYGKL010000044.1:4252-25101 GCA_964350505.1 uncultured Roseivirgaceae bacterium
AATGTCCTAGATTCAGTTTATCTAAGAAGTTGCCTGATGAGTTTGTCATTTCGACTCTGGGAGAAATCCTCAAAGTTACCATTTATGTTTTAGTCATGTAGAAGATTTCTCAGTCGTACCTCCTTCGAAAAGACATCACAGATAGCGTATGCAACATAAGTATGGTTTTTCGGGCTAGAGTGAGAAAAGGTCAGACAATAATTGAGAGCTAATAATTTTCTAATTTTCGCTTAGACCATGTTCTACGCAACCTTCAGTCATTTCGACCCTCGGAGAAATCCTCAACACAAATATTTAAAGGTTGTTTATGTATAAGATTTCTCAGTCGTACCTCTTTCGAAAAGACGTTACAGGTTGTGCATAGAACGTAAGTGGTATGCTTTTTCCTAGGAGAGTGAGAAAAGGTCAGACAATAATTGAGAGCTAATAATTTTCCAATCTTCACTCAGAACATACAATAAGCATTCTGCAGTCATTTCGACCTTAGGAGAAATCCTCAAATCAAATATTTAGCAGCTGTTATGAATATGCCTCGATCAGTCATCCTTACGATTGGCTATGACAATCTATGATTCACAATACTCAATTACGGCTTCTTTAATTTTGGTAAATGTTTCAATCAATAGGTCTTCGTCTTCTTCCAAAAGCGTAACCCTAAAGCCCAGCAGATCGGAACAGAAAGAAGAAATAGGAACCACACAAACTCCTTTAGCTGCTAATAAATAATACACAAACTGCTTATCAGGTTTCATGTTTCTTTCGGATAACCAAAGGTCTAGAAGTTTCTTGGCTTCGGGATTTTCCACCTTGAGGCTTTGTTTCATATGGAGAACACCGGGCCGAAAAATGATGGTGTTGTAAAAAGCGCCAAATGTGGGGTTGAAATACAGATAAGTAACGTCCTTTAGAATAGCAGTGATCTGTTCGCTTCGTTTACCGATTTTCAGATTGGTTTCTTGGCTGTAAGCTTTAAATCTTGGGTCGCCATATACTTTGGGTAAAACCATTTGAGGCAGCGTGGTAGAGCATACTTCGAGCATTTTAGCGCTCACCAAGGTTTGAAAAAGCCTGTTGAAGAGTGAATCTGATCCTCGATTATAGAACTCCATCCAACCACAGCGAGAACCCGGCCAAGGCATATCTTTCGACATGCCTTTCATGGCAATACCCGGTACATCTTCTATGACTTCGGAAAGTGCATAATGTCTGGCACCATTATAAGTAATGGAACCGTAAATTTCATCGCTCAAAATGAACAGGTCGAATTTTCTGGCAATGGATACGATTTGCTTCAGCATTTCTCGGCTATATACCATACCTGTCGGGTTGTCCGGATTGATAATTAGTATGCCTACGATGCTCGGATTGTACTGCACCTGATTGTACAAGTCGTCAATATCTGGTGCCCATGCTTTTGCTGGATCTAATTGGTATGTCAGTGGATCTGCATTCGCGTGTGCTGCTTCTCCGCTGCTATGGGTAGAATAGGCTGGGGAGGGGCCAATAATTCTGGCAGTGGGCTCGATAAATTGATAAAAAGTAGAGATTCCGTCTCCCAACCCATTAAAGAAAAGCACATCGCTGGCATCAATTTTTGCACCTTTTAAAGCATTTGTCTGATTGGCCACGAACTCCCTCACTTTGAGATTACCCATACTGTGAGCATAGCCGTAGCTCTTGTCTTCTTGAGCCGTTTCAGAAACAATGTCCTTGATCCATTGAGGGATTGTCCAATTTTTTTGAATGGGGTCGCCAATATTTTCCCAATAGATTTTTTGACCCAATGCTGCCAGCTGATCAGCCTTGATAACTATTTCACGGATTTCATAACTGAGCTCGGAAGCTCCGGGGCTGACAAGGGCTTGGCGCATAAGTAGGAGTTTGCCCTTGAATTTCTAAAAAAGTAGTTGCTAGAACTAGAAGGTTGACTAATGTTGAAGCAAACGATTGACCTTATCCTCTCTGTCCTTCGGACATCTCCCCTTGGTAAGGGGAGAACTAAGGTAGAAGGATGATCATTCAATTGGAACTTGATTCTTGAGAGAGAGTCTCAAAAGGGTTTAAAAGTTAAGTTCTTCAATGAATCTAACTCTCCCCTAAAAAAGGGGGAGAATTGGCTTAAAAAAAAATCATTCATTAGTACGGAAAGCTATTTGTCGTAGTCCTCCCCTTCGGAAGGGGAGGTGGTCGAAGACCGGAGGGGTTAAAGATCAAAAGAACATATTGTTAATGTTCTTTTCCTTCACTTTCACATCTTCTAAAGTCAGAAATTGCTCCCAGAACTGATCGTTGGGCAAGCCCGCTATAATGATCAGTGGTTCTTTTTTTACTGGGTGCTCAAAGTATAGCCTTCTTGCATGCAGGTTAATGCTTTTGTCTAGGTTGGCTTTTGGGAAGCCATATTTTAAATCACCTTTAATGGGGCAACCAAATTCGGCCATATGCACCCTTATCTGGTGTGGTCTTCCTGTCAATGGTTCCACTTCCACAAGATAATGATCGTTCAGTTTTCCGATCACTTTAAAGTTGGTTTCGGCTTTTAAAGCGCCATCTATTGGTTCGGCAAAAGCAGCAGTTTTGTTCCTAACAGTGTCTTTCTTTAGCCAACTTACTAGCTTACCTTTTTCCTGGCTTGGCTTTCTTTTTACCACCGCCCAATAAGTTTTCTGCACTTTTCTAGTGGCGAAAATTTTATTCATTCGCTCCAAGGCTTTAGAGGTTCTGGCGAAAACCATAACTCCACTTACTGGCCTGTCGAGTCTATGCACTGGGTGAAGGAATACTGCACCGGGCTTGTCATACTTTTCTCCAATATACTCTTTGCAGTAATCTAGTAAAGTTTTATCGCCTGTGTGATCTCCCTGTACAAGGTAACCAGAAGGCTTATTGACAATTAGCAGATGATTGTCTTCATAAAGAGGCTGAACAATTTTATTCATCAGAATTCGCTGGTAAAGTGGAATTGAATATCGGGAAAATTATCCTGAACCATTTGAAGCCATGATTTGGTTTCTGCCATAAAGACCAATTTTCCCTCTTTGTCTTTTGCAATATGTCTTTGTTTAGAACTAATGAACTCATTGAGCTTTTTTGGATCAGTTGCGGAAATCCAACAGGCTTTGAAGAGGTTCATCGGTGCGAATTCAACAGTAGCACCATATTCATTTTTCAGGCGATACTGAATTACTTCAAATTGAAGTTGACCAACCACCCCAACTGCTTTTCTAGAGCCCAGCTCAAAGCTAAAGAGCTGAGCCACACCTTCATCCATCAATTGGTTAAGACCTTTTTCCAATTGTTTGGTCTTCATGGCGTCTTTGTTGATGACTTCACGGAAAATTTCAGGAGAGAAAGCAGGGATACCCTTGTACTGCCCTTTCATGCCTTCGGTGAGTGTGTCTCCAATTTTGAAAGTTCCTGTGTCGTATAAACCAATGATGTCGCCAGGGTAGGCCTCATCAATTGTCTCTTTGTCTTGTGCCATAAAGGCGGTAGCCTGAGAGATGCGGAATTTTTTGTCTTGTCTGGTGTGGTAATAGTTGGAGCCTCTTTCGAACTTGCCGGAGCAAATTCTTAGGAACGCGATTCTGTTTCTGTGTTTAGGATCCATGTTGGCATGAATCTTAAATACAAATCCGGTGAACTCCTTGTTGGTTGGTTCAATATCCTGTTCATCGAGCTTTCTCGGCTTAGGGTTTGGTGATATTTTTAAAAAGGCATCTAAGAGTTCTTTTACTCCAAAATTATTTACAGCGGAACCGAAGAAAACGGGTGCTACCTTTCCAGATAAATAATCTTCAACTGAGAGATCTCCGTAAAGGTCTTGCAGCAATTCTACATCTTCCCTTAATTGTTCGGCATAACTAGAGCCAATAAGCTTCTCTAGCTCAGGGCTATTCACATCAGCAAATCGAGTGGCTTCCTCATGTAGCTGTTGCCCACCTGCTTTGAATAGACGAATGCTTTTGTCATAAAGGCTGTAAACTCCTTTGAAGGTTTTACCCATGCCTATCGGCCAGCTCAATGGATGCACGTTGATGTTCAGCTTGCTTTCAATTTCATCGAGCAAATCGTAAGGGTCTTTTCCCTCACGGTCTAGTTTGTTAATGAATGAGATTACAGGAGTGCTTCTCATTCTGCAAACTTCCATGAGTTTTTCCGTCTGGATTTCAACGCCCTTCACACAGTCGACTACCATGATGACAGAGTCTACTGCGGTTAGGGTACGGTAAGTATCTTCCGCAAAATCTTGGTGACCGGGAGTATCTAGCAGGTTAATTTTGGTGCCTTCGTATTCAAAAGCCATAACGGAAGTAGCCACAGAGATGCCTCTCTGCTTCTCTATTTCCATCCAGTCGGAGCGGGCGTGCATATCGATTTTATTCGATTTCACTGCCCCAGCTTTCTGAATGGCACCCCCAAAAAGCAATAACTTTTCAGTCAGTGTGGTTTTACCTGCATCCGGGTGACTTATAATTCCGAAAGTTCTACGTTTCTCTATCTCCTGCGCTAAACTCATCTCGTTGAAATTGAGGTGCAAAAGTACTCATATTATTCGTGCCTAGCCAATAGGGTCAAGAACTTACTCTTCTCCTGGCTTTCGCTTCCTTTTCCAGCGTTTGTGTGTCCAAAGCCAATAAACGGGGTCACGCAATATAGTCTCTTCTAAGGCAGCTGTGTGTATTTCAGATATTTCTCCATGCTTGGCTTCCAACGGTTCATCAATCAATAAACGCAGGTTGGTTTCGTAGAAGCCTCTTTTTACCTTGAGTATTTCGAAATACACAACCGGGGCATTGAGTTGTTTGGCGTATTTTTCGGCTCCGAAGGCCACGGGTGTATCTTGATTCAGAAAATTGGTCCAATAGACCTTTTTGGCAATTGTGGGTGATTGGTCTGTAGCGAAAAAGACAGCAATGTTTTCCTTGATTTCCTCCAAAATACCATCTTTCACTTCTTGTCTGGAAATCAATTTGAAGCCAAATCGGCCTCTTAAGGCCAGCATTTTTTCCTGGAAAAACTTATTCTTGAACTGATGATAGATACCGGCTGTCTGCATCTTGAAGTATGGGTCTGCGGCAAGGGCCAAATATTCCCAATTATTATAATGGCCACCAGCCAAAATTACGCTTCTCCCTTCTTCTATAAATTGATCTATGACTTCAGGGTTCCTTACCTTGAACCTTTCTAGCATATCTTTCCTGCTGATTGAAATAGTTTTCACACTCTCTGCCATCACATCGAAAAAGTGTCGGTAAAAGGCACTTCTGATTTTTCTGATTTCCTCATGCGTTTTATCAGGGAAGGAACGTTTGAGGTTGCCCGTAACTACTTTAGAGCGATAACGGAAAATTCTAAAGGCTACCCAATAAAAAAAGGTAGAAACGCCATATAGCAAAGGCCATGGCAGTAGTGAAATTGGTTTTAAAATCGAATAATAAAAGAATTTCATAATGGATCGCAAAAGTAAGGATTGTCAGCCAGTTCATTAAACTAATGCTGGGATTTCTGTCAATGTGTCACCAAATGGCATAAAATATCAATTGGCATAACCATTGTTCATTGGGACTCGAAACTGAATTAAAAATTATTACAGATAGATCATGGGAAAAATTATTGGAATAGACTTAGGTACTACCAATTCATGTGTTGCGGTAATGGAGGGTAACGAGCCTGTTGTGATCCCTAACAGCGAAGGCCGAAGAACCACGCCATCAATCGTGGCATTTTTGGATAATGGTAATGGAGAAAGAAAAGTAGGCGATCCTGCAAAGCGTCAGGCGATCACAAACCCTACAAACACCATTAGCTCTGTTAAGAGATTTATGGGTAAGAAGCACTCTAATGTTTCAGAAGAACTTAGAGGTATTGCTTACAAAGTAGAAAAAGGAAATAATGACACAGTCCGTGTCAAAATTGGTGACAGAAACTACACCCCACAGGAGCTTTCAGCAATGATTCTTCAGAAAATGAAGTCAACTGCCGAGGATTACTTGGGCACTGAGGTTTCTGAAGCGGTAATTACCGTTCCTGCTTATTTCAACGATGCAGAGAGACAAGCTACCAAAGAAGCTGGTCAGATTGCAGGCCTTGAGGTAAAAAGAATTATCAACGAGCCAACTGCCGCAGCTTTGGCATACGGACTTGATAAAAAAGATAAAGATCAGAAAATAGCGGTTTACGATTTAGGTGGAGGTACTTTCGATATCTCAATCCTTGAATTGGGTGATGGCGTTTTCGAAGTAAAATCTACTAATGGTGATGTTCATCTTGGTGGTGATGATTTTGACCAAGTAATCATAGATTGGTTGGCTGGTGAGTTTAAAAACGATGAAGGCCTCGATCTTACTAAAGATCCAATGGCACTACAGCGATTGAAAGAGGCTGCTGAAAAAGCTAAAATTGAGCTTTCTTCTTCGAACTCTACTGAGATCAACTTGCCATATATTATGCCTGTTGATGGTGTGCCGAAACACTTAGTAAGATCTCTTTCAAGAGCTAAGTTTGAATCACTTGCTGATAATTTGGTGAAGAGGTCAATGGCTCCTGTGAAGAAGGCGTTAGAAGATGCTGGTTACTCAACCTCAGACATCGATGAAGTAATCTTGGTGGGTGGTTCAACTAGAATTCCTAAAATTCAGGAAGAAGTAGAAAAATTCTTTGGTAAGAAACCTTCAAAAGGTGTAAACCCAGATGAGGTGGTTGCCATTGGTGCAGCTATTCAAGGTGGTGTTTTGACAGGTGAAGTGAAGGATGTACTTCTTTTAGATGTAACTCCGCTTTCATTGGGTATTGAAACCATGGGTGGTGTATTCACTAAGCTGATTGAGTCTAACACAACAATTCCGGCTAAAAAGTCTGAAGTGTTCTCTACAGCGGCTGATAATCAGCCTTCGGTAGAAATTCACGTATTGCAAGGTGAGCGTCCAATGGCCAAGGATAACAGAACCATAGGTCGTTTTCACTTAAGTGATATTCCACCAGCGCCAAGAGGTGTTCCTCAAATTGAGGTAACATTCGATATTGATGCGAATGGTATCATGAATGTGTCAGCTAAAGACAAAGGTACCAACAAGGAGCAGAAGATCAGAATTGAAGCGTCTTCTGGCTTGACAGATGAGGAAATCCAGAAGATGAAGCAGGAAGCTGAGGCTAATGCTGATTCGGATAAGAAAGAGAAAGAGAAAGTTGAAAAACTCAATACTGCTGACTCATTGATCTTCCAAACTGAAAAGCAACTGAAGGAGTATGGCGAAAAACTTTCTGATGAGAACAAGAAGCCAATTGAAGAGGCGCTTGCTCACTTGAAAGAGGTTCATGCAAAACAAGACTTAGATGCAATCGATCCAGCAGTGGAAGCATTGAATAAGGCTTGGGAAGGTGCTGCACAAGAAATGTACGCAGCTTCTGGAGGAGATGCCGCAGGTGGTGCTCAGCCAGGACCTGATGCTAACGCTGGTGGAGATGCTTCAGGAACTGACGGTAGTTCTGGTGATGTATCAGATGTAGAGTACGAAGAGGTTAAATAATCTTGGTACTCGATAAATTATAGATGAACCCTGGTTTCGAAAGAGACCAGGGTTTTTTTTGACCCCTAAGTCCGTTGAACCGCTCCATTTTGACAAGTTAATTTCCTGTGCCAAGGCACTTTATTATTTTCGTTAATGGAGGTTTGTGTATCGTCCTAAAAAAAGTTTACCGGTTTAACATTTACTCCTCTAAGAGATTTACGGGTATTTGTGTAAACCTATTTCAGGACAAGACACAGGTTCTAATCCCCCTAGCCCCCTTTTCGAAAAAGGGGGAAAAGGCATTGACAGTACTTAACAGAGTACTTTATGTTAAATCTGACGAATTTTATCAGCCTTTTTAGGAAAATACTCTAGACTAGGAAATTACATTCGGATAGGGAAGCACTCTTGCTAGACCTTCTAAGACGCGGAAATCCACTTGTTTCAATGCACTGCCAAGGCATGACAATTGCCTCTGAAAGCTTTTGAAATGAATCAATTACTTCTTAATTACCTCAATGCTTGGATTGATAGTACATAGGTCAGCGATCAATTCTTCATTGTTTTCAGGGGCTATATAAATTTCTTCATATCGCTTGAATTTTATAATCAAACCTCCAGTCGCGAGTGCAGGTCTTGTGCCTGTCCACAAAGTCTTACCTTTTATGATTTGTCTGATGCTTGAAATTTCTATACTTCCTTTGATCATCATTCCAGATTGATAGAATAATTTGTCAGTCTTTATGCTATACGAAGTATTATAGTAAATATAAAGTATGAAAGTAAGTGGGAGAAGAAGGATGAAGAACACTAATGGATGCTCCATTAGTGATGCTTTCTCTAAGTAGAAAACAAAGACAGGTAGTAACGAAAAGCCCAAAATGATATAATTGATAAAGCCACTTTTCTTTGCCTTGTAAACCTTCATTTCATTAGCTGATTATTTCACGAACAATTTTCACAGTTTAATAAGAAAGGTAATGAGTTCCTGATCAATTTCTAATAAGCTGAAGTTGCTGCCTGCTGACTTACCTTGGCAGGTATAGTTTTGTCTATGGCAGACTTAAAACTGGCATCGTAAATCAAGAACATCCATTCTTTGAAGGCAGGGTCATTAATGCCCATCAGAAATTTCTCGCCCTTTACATTAATATAGCTCTCAGCCCTATTATAGTTTACATTTTCTTTTCCGAAATTACTTTGAAGCACAGGTACCAACAGTGGAGCAATACCCTTTAGGTCTGGTGTGTTAAGAGGTAACTGCATTTCCAGATTATACTTAATAAGAGCGTATTTCGTATTATTTACCGTTTCTAGGGCCTTCTTTTCTAATACTTCTAAGTTTTTGAACTTCAATTCAATGCCAGATTGCTCTAACATCTCGAAGATCTGAAACATGTCTTTTTTGGAGGTGTGTTCAAATATTGGAGGGTACATAAAGTCGAGTACCTTGGTATAATTCTTTTGCTCAATCAGTTTGAGAAATTGCTCAACTTTTAGATCGATGGCTGCGCCATCATTAGCATTTAATCCTTGTGCACGGAGAGCCATTGTACCTAGTGTCAATAGCCCAATCAAAATTACTTTTTTCATTTTTTTGTCTAGTTACTTCTCAAAGAAGGCTCTTTAATTGGCTCCTTTATCTTTTGACGTTCCACTTTCAACTTTTGTGAACAACTGGAAGTTTTGCGTACTTAACCAAAAACCGTTCCCTTGTTTGTAAACGTCCTTATAATTCTGCCATTTACCATCATAATAATAAATACCACAGCCCAATTGCACTGCATTAACAGAATAAAGGGTGGCTCGATGAGGTGGAGAGTCAATCCAACTTTGAACGATGCGATCGGCCAAATCCATATAAGTGCCGAACTGGGATCCACCAACGGCATGAATATTTTCGGCAATATTGGGATTCAAAATGCCTGACAATGCAGCTCTATCGTCTGGATCTTTGCGTTCTTTATCCTTAGGGTGATAGTGATCAAAGAAGTTATCTTTGGCCATTTGAACGGAGTGGTTATATGCCATAATCTCCAAATTGGGCTGATGCTCTACCGGTTTTAGTCCTTTTTCAATGCGTGCTTCATTTGTAACATAAAAAAGTGCGGCTTGTAATAGCGGGATATCTGGCTTGTCTTTATCCAAGGGTTTTTTGAAAAGCTTGAAATCTCTGAAGTTGTTGTCATTCAATTCCTGATAGAGTTCTTCCTTCCATTTTCTCTGTCCATAAGTATTGAGGGGTACTAGAATAAACAGAAGCAATAGAAGTAAAGTACTAACAAATTTCATGGGCAGGAAGATAATGAATCGAACAATGTGCTCTTGATAAAAGGATAAATAAAGTGAAAACTTTTAAATTTGATAACTGACACCTAAAACTCATGAGAAATAAACTATTAATGAGGGCGGTTGCCTTTACTTTCCTTTGCATCAGCTTTTCTAGTTGTAGTGGTCATCTTTCCCGATCTAAAAAAGTGGATATGGTAGTGCAGACTGCTAAATCCTACACTGGAACCCCTTATAGATATGGTGGTACAACGAGGGTAGGGATTGATTGTTCGGCTTTACTCTATCATTCTTATCGCAGTGTAAAAGTGAATCTTCCTCGAACTTCCGAAGAACAAGCCAAAAAGGGCAAAAGGGTAAATATCAAAGACCTAAAAGTGGGAGATATGGTATTCTTCGCTACGGGAAATAAAAAACGACAGATCAATCATGCGGGAATTGTTACAGCCGTTAGGGGGAAGTCTGAAATACGCTTTATCCATGCTTCCACCTCACTAGGAGTTACAGAAAGCAATCTCTATTCGCCCTATTATATGGAAAGATTCAGAAGAGGGAGAAGGGTTTTATAACAAACGAGCCTCACTATGTGAGACTTTAATATTTGTGGAGAATATCGGTCCCGATAGGTGTCGGGAGAAATGATGACCATTTCCAAGTATGTATTAGACTCTCTATCCATTTGAGCAAATCCATCATTCGATGTGGTGAATGGTTTTAGTTTTTGGTATTATCGACTGATCAAATCATCTAAACTTTTAAAACAAAAAAGCCCTGCATTTCTGCAAGGCTTTTGTTTAAGTGGAGAATATCGGAGTCGAACCGATGACCTCTACACTGCCAGTGTAGCGCTCTAGCCAGCTGAGCTAATCCCCCAAAAGGAACGCAAATATAAGAGTTGAAATGAATACTGGAAACAATAAATAAACATTCATCAATTTGAAGGAGTAGATAGTCTTCCGACCACTAGAAGTGGTCAGACGACTGACTACTCTAAAAGAGGGTCTTATTTAATCGCTTCTCCAATAGGTTGCCCTGTGGCACCGCTTGGTAATCTCATATTGAGTAACATACTTACCGTTGGAGCAATATCTGTAATGTGCATTTCCCTCACCGATGAACCCGCCTTAACTCCCCAGCCATAGAATATGATTGGAATGTGGGTGTCATACGTCCATGGATTGCCGTGGCCCGTGCCTTTGCTACCACCGCTCTGCCATCCCGGATTATAAACCAATTTTACATCACCACTTTCTCTCGGATGGTATCCATTCTGAATAAGCGATGGAATGTGCTGAGTATAGGAATTACGTGTAAGGTCTATACCAGGTATAGCCAAATAAATACCTGGAAACTTCATAGCTTCTTGTGCAACAAACAGCTGTACATCATAAAGATTAAGGTTTTTCGCTTTGACTACTTCATGATTAATGAAGATATCGGTTCCACCACTTTCTAACCAATCTGCTTCACTAAACCCAAATTTTTGACTGAGCGCGTTAATCAAGTACTGGCTTGCTGATCTTGAGCTGATATTGTCTGAATTGAACCCCAACTCTTTCATACGGATAGAATTTTCGGCTACTGCATGGTCTGCCGAAAGGAAAACGACATAGTTACCTTCTCCAACTTTTTCATCCAGTTCATTCAACAGTCTTTCGATTTCTTTATCTAAACGGATGTAGGTGTCTTGCACCTCTATAGATTGAGGCCCAAAGTTATGACCAATGTAGTCTGTGCTGGAAAAGCTTACCGCCAAGAAATCTGTGATATCGTCTTTCCCTAGTTTTTCTGCTTTAATAGCTTCGATGGCCAAGTCAGCTAAAATAGTATTCCCCCAAGGTGTACTAGGTAGCATGCCAAAGTTTCCATTCAAGCTTCTTAGTTCAGCTAAATTATATGGGAAAGTGGGTGTTTCTTTACCTCTAAATCCATTTTCAAACGGAGAGTTATCTTCTCCACTTTCCTTGTATTGGTTGGCTGATTTTGCCAGAGCCCAAGTTTTATTCAAATACTCATCTGCTAGTTGCTTATTATTAAATGCTTCCACCCAAGCTGGTAAAGCATCCATGTAGAAGCTGGAGGTCATGAAATTACCCGTTCTGGAATCGTACCAATAAGAACCATCTGAAAGATGCCCCCCAGGTAAGGCTGAACCACGGTCTTTAATAGACATGGCAATCACTTTTCCCTGTTGCTGTGTAAACATTTTCAACTCATCTGTAATGGTAGAACTGTAAAGATTCACAGGTGAAATTTCCCCGTTACTTTCTGCACCACCAACGGCTGTTACTGCAGTGTCTTCAGCACAATAGACGCTTCTTTTCAGTATTCTGCTGTACCAGTTGTTATTAACAATACCGTGAATAGAAGGTGTAGTACCCGTGTAAATAGACGCATGGCCTGGGCCAGTACTGGTAGATGAATAATTATAATGTGCATTTTTAGCCATGAAGCCATCGTTCATTAATCGCTTAAATCCACCATCACCAAAATCATTTTCGAAACGCCAGATGTACTCTTGCTTCATTTGGTCTACTACTATGCCCACAACCAATTTAGGTCTTTCAGTTTGAGCGTTGAGATTAATAATGAGTGAGAAAATAAAAATACTCAGAACAGATCTTTTCATAATTTTATCAGTTTGAAGGACAAGCTATTTTAAAATATTCCTCTTGACGGAAACTCTGTGTAAAGAGTTTATTACCCTTTTTGTCATAGTAAATCACCACGTAAATATTGGCTTCTGCAACTAGTTTTACAGCAAAGTAGATAGGGTCAATTTTTGTGCCTAATATTCTGATAGATGTGTATGTTGGCTCAATGACCTGCCCTAGACTTTCGCTATATATGCCTTTGCCAGTGCTGGTAGTTATAAAAAGGGTTTTGTCTTCATTGCCTACATCAATAATTTCGAAGTCTTCGATGCGATCATACAGGATGTCTTCATTTTTGATATTTTCTAGCAACCATTCATTATCTATTCTTACCAAGGCAATCGAATCATTGAAATACTTTACTTCATCGAATTCAAAGGCGGTCAATACCTCATTTTTATTATTGATAAAGCCTTTGTATCGGTCTTTGGTCGCTATTAAAACAGTGTCTGAATAGGGTTCTAGAAGCTTTTCATAAGCTGGCGGAATGTTAATTTGCTTGGCTGGATTAATGACTCCAACCTTGCCTTTATCCAATACACTCACATAGCCTCGGTCGTTTGAGCCAATTCCATCATACACAAAATTGAGCAAGTAATGGCCGGTGCTGTCTGCCAATGCAGCATTCCGCTTTTGCAGCCTTAGCATATTAGGACCAAGGGCAGTTACTTCATTAAAAGTTGATGCAAGAATTTCTCGCCCATACTGATTGTAAATCTTTCTAAAGTTTTTGGCATTGCTGAGCATAAAGTAATCATCAATGGCCGTATCTCCAGTTTTTACATAAATCTGAGGAACCAGAAGCTTGTATTGCCATTCTTTCTCCATGAGCAATTGCTTGCCATTTTTAAATTGAGCGAAAAGGCTATTTCCTTTTTGAAGCATCACCATATTTTCCCCTAAAAAGGCTACGGAATCAATACCGTTTTCTACAGGGACTAAGCCAACTTGATCGTAGAGCGTCCATTTTTCATTCTCCTTCAAAGCTAGCCACTGCTGATTTTCTTTTACTTCAGCATAAGTATTGTTAGAAATGGTTGGGTATCTGTCATGTAAAACTCTCACTCCTTTATCAGAGATCAGCTTCCAACCATATGGCTCTTCATAAATTTCATAAGTACCGAATGGGATAATCGATTTCAGTTTTGTATCTAATATGGCCTCCTGCCCGTTTCTGCGCACCCAAATTCGGCCGTTTTCCAGCACCTCAACCTCATCATAAGCAAATTCTATTGGCACATCTTCACCATCGATAGCTGGGTAAAGTATTTCGGGTGAAACCAGTGCAATGCCATTTTCCTTTTCCAGCCAAATAAATTGGTTAAGCGTGTCTATCATCACAAATTCATTGGCTAAGTAGGGAAGCCCATGGATACTTTCAAGACCGTAGAACCCATTACTAAAGGTGCGAATAAATGACTCGTTAAGTATTTGAATTTCTTCTTTGGGCTGGTCAATAATTACCTCACCAGATTTGTGAATGAGTTTTTCGCCTGCAGCAGTCTCAAGTACAATGTATCCGTACCCAGCCTCTCTTGCATTTTCAAAGCTTCCCTCGAAAAGCACATGACCATCTCTACTTATAATAGCGCTTTGTTCTTTGTATGTGCCTGCTACAAAATCTGAGGTAATCGGTTCGCAAAGATTGATTTGTGGAACAGAGGTGAGTTTGGTTTTGAGTTTGGAGGTTCCATTGGAGTCTACAAATTCAATTGAACCATCTAAGAGTTTAGGAATCCAGAAGTCTTTTGAAAGAGTTTGTAAATTCTCAATCGAGTCTTTCAATGCCTCCGAAGGGAAAAATTTGAGAAAATCTTGAGAGCCGTATTTCTCCTTGAAAGTATGATAGATTCTTTTGTAGACAATTTGCTGAAACTCCTTTGAAGGGAACTGCTTAAGAAACTGCTCATAGTCTTCTATTCTATTGGTGGCAGTGCTCAGCTCGAATATTTCGGGAATGATTTTATCGAGATAGGGTGTTCCTGGGAATTCATCAATGAACGATTGATAGGAATCTAGTTTGCCATCCGAAGTGCGGTCTTTATAGATTAGCAATTTGTAGAGAGAATCCGCTTTGTTGAGTTGTGCTGCCTTAGGATATTCCTCCATAAATTGCTCATATCGCTGCCAAGTATTTACTTTTTGTGCATCGGTAAACGCAATCTCATCTCTGAGTTTAATGGCTTCAGGAATCTGAAAGGCATCATTGTGCCTCTGCATAAACTTGTTGTAAGCTTCTATGGTATGAATGGCCTTAATGTCTAAGAATTTAAGGCTGTCTATCTTGTCTTTCTGCTTTTCTAGTGAAATAGAATCGACCGAAACATCAGCAAGATCTTCCAAATCTTTGACATCAATGATTGTCTTAAACTGCTTAATAGCTTTTAGAATGTTGCTATAAGCGTTCTCAACATTATAGTCACTGAAGGCACTATCAGTATAGAGAAGAGCATAGAGATAATATCCTGCAGGATTGAGTGAGTCTTTTTCCAGTGATTTGTTAAGAGTTTCAACGGTTTTATCAATATCTCCTCTTTCATAAAACCGGAAAGCACGTTTGGGCACTTCCAAATTGAATATGGAGAAGAATACAAGTGCACTTAAAAAAAACTGCTGGCTTTTTTTTCTCATAGCATGGTCTGCACGCAAAAATAATAAACGCTTTGGCAAAGCGCTTGTTTGCTGCGAATAAGATCAAGAAAAGGATTTTAACACTGAATGACCTTTCTTTGCAGAGTCATGTCTATTAACGAAAGAATTGCAACAATTATTAAGGCTTTTGGAGATTCTGAAAGTGCTTTTGCAAAGCGATTGGATGTAAGCTCTTCTGTAATGTTCAACATAGTGAACCCAAAAGGCCGATTGAGCTACCCAAGCGGGCCAGTATTAGAAAAGTTGCTTTCACTAGAGCTCAATGGTAGAAAGCTTTCTGCCGAATGGTTGATGAGAGGAGAAGGAGACATGTTTCACAAAGAGGGGAGCAGAATTTCATCACCAGAAGAGGCTTTGAGTTATTTACAAGAAACAATCGATCAACTCAGAAAAAGAAAGTAAATATTATCATCAAAGTCATTAGTCTGATAATGAACTGCTTATTAACTTTGCTTCAAACTAAAATGAAATGAAGAAGATATTTTTTGTAGTCCTATTGGCATCCTTTGCCTGGGCATGTACACAAACACAACAAACTCAAGAAGAAGCTAAAACTGACATAGTAGGAACTTATGGCGCTGAAATTTCAGAGGATGGCGCTATTTCTGTAGTCGACTTGATGGCGCAATTGAACGCTTCAGATTCAGTAATGGTAAAAGTTAAAGGGGAGATTACTGCAACTTGTGCCATGAAGGGTTGTTGGATGAACCTAGTTCTACCTAACGGTGAAGAAATGAGAGTGACCTTTAAAGACTATGCTTTCTTTGTGCCTAAGGAAGGAATGGAAGGTAACATTGCCTTGATCGAAGGTGTAGTGACAAGAACATTGACAGATGTTGAGACTTTGAAGCACTATGCAGCTGATGCAGGAAAGCCTGAAGAAGAGATTTTGGCCATCACTGAAGACAAAGAAGAACTTGCTTTTGAAGCGAATGGTGTAATCATTTACAAGTCTGAAGAAACTGCTTCAGAGTAAGTTAAAGGCATTTCATATTCAAGCCGAATCATTTATGGTTCGGCTTTTTTTGTGCCTAAATGCAACTAAAGCTCGCTGATGCCCATCTTTCACTTATGACTGTAGCGTATTCAGCGTTTTGCAGTCTAAACAACAAGTCAAAAACATTAAGGTCATGCAAACTCAAAAACTTATGAAAACAACAGGAATGGCATTGCTTCTTTGCCTATTTATCGGTCAACTGAATGCTCAGTCTGTGGTGCAAGCCACGGATATTATGGAGGCACTCAAAAGAGGTGAAGATGTAAGCTATACCAACGCTACAATTCAAGGTAAACTCGATTTCACTCTTATGGATGAGAAAATGAGAGACCTACCTGTCAAAAGAAGGTGGTGGAAAGATGGTGGAGATAATACAGTGAATGAAATTGTAGAATCAAAAATCTCATTTGTGAACTGCACATTTGAAGATGATGTAATTGCTTACTATCACGATGAAAGGTCTGAATATACTTTTACTGCCGACTTCGAAAGAGATGTAAAGTTTGAGCAGTGTAATTTCAAAGGAGATGCAATGTTCAAATACTCGAACTTTGAAGGAGATGCGATTTTTGCGGGTTCAACTTTCGATGATGAAACAACTTTTAAGTATGCAGAATTTGAATACATAGCAGATTTCTCAAAAACTTTGTTCGATGAGGATGCCATTTTCAAATACACCAAATTCAGAGATGGAGCTAGTTTTAATGCTGCCAAATTCGAAAGATCATTGGACATGAAGTACACTAAAGTTCGTGGAGATTTTGATGTGAAAGACATGGAAGTACGTTGGGACATCATCACTAAATATGCCGAGGTGAATGGAAGAAGCTTTTCTAGATATCTTTTAGACAACTAGTCTAACTATATATAATCGCGGAAAGGCCGTCACGAGTACTCGGGATGGCCTTTTCTTTTACCTACTCTGCTTGATAAAAGCATTGGCCAAAAGCCTCAGCTGCATTTTATAAGGCATTACATACCCTAGCGCTCTGTAAATTTTTGGATATACTCCCGGTATTGCAATGGGCTTACCTTTAAAGAGCTTTTCTAAGGCGTAATCTGCTACTTCTTCGGCACTTTGCTGGGTTACTTTGGAAGCCTTACCCATTTCTCTATCTCTGATAATAACATCCGGATTGGTAAGTACGGCTGCTGGGCATAGTACAGTGATACCGATATTTTCACCCTCTAACTCTTTTCGCAAGGAACGCGAAAAAGAATAGACAAAGCGTTTGCTGGCAGCATAAATACCTTTGTAGGGGATGTCGTAGAAAGAAGCCATACTGCCCACATTGAGGATAAAGCCCTTTTCCATTTTAAGCATGGCAGGTAAAAAGTGATGAGTGAGCATGACTAAAGAGACCATGTTCAATTGCATCTGACCATAATAGAAAGAAGCCTCTCTAGAAGTAAATGCTCCAGCATTTCCTAGTCCTGCATTGTTCACTAAAATATTGACCGAATAGCCATTCTTAGAACACCAATTAAAGATTTCTTCTGGAACTTCTTTTTGCATTAAATCACCCCCGAATTGATCGAATGCCTGGTTTGGGTGTTTCGCTTTGAGTGCGTTAGTTACTTCGTTAAGTTTTGGTTCTGCCAAAGCAACGAGTAAAACGTTATGTCCTCTGGCAGCGCAATTCTCTGCAAGTGCTTTTCCAATACCATTACTTGCTCCTGTTACAAGAGTGTAAGTTTTATTGACCATTTTTTAACCAATTAATGGTTTCTTGAATACCATTTTTTAATGGTGTGATTTCATAGCCAAGTTCTTTCTTCGCTTTCTCACTAGAAACCCTCCATTCGTATAAATATTTTCTTACCCAACCTGGCGTGATCATTGGCTGACGACCAAAGCTTTCTGCCATAAAAAGCTGAACCTTTCCAAAGGTCAACATTACGCCTAAAGGCATTTTGTAGAGTTTGTGCTTTTGGCCTCCAATGTCTGCGATGGTGTCGAAGAGCTCATGGTATGTGGCATCCTCGCCTCCTAAAAGGTAGCGCTCACCAGCTTTACCGTTTTTCATGGCAAGCTTATGTCCATTGATTACGTCATCTACGTAAACGTAGTTTCCGGTGCTCATGCCATCACCTGGCATAAATTTCCACTTTCCTTCAATGTATTGCTTCACCAGCTTAGTTACGGAGTTGCTCACATTCAATGGGCCTGGCCCATAAACCCTCGTTGGGTTTACGATAACTACATTTTGGCCATCGTTAACGTACTCCCTTATTTTAAGTTCCGATTCGTATTTGGAGCTCTCATAAGGAGTAAAGAAGTCAACTTTCCTTGGAGTATCCTCATTTACAGGGCCATCTATGGCAGGGCCAATGACTCCAGCGGTGGAGGTAACGAGTGTCTTAGAAACACCCTGCGCTTTGGCGGCATCGAGAATGTTGAGTGTTCCATCGATGTTCACTCTTTCAAATGTATTGTCTTTGGCCCAGACACTGGCAAAGGCAGCTAAGTGATAGACCTCATCGCAGCCTTCCATGCCTTTATTGAGCGCATCTGTTGAGAATAGGTCACCTTCAACGAATGAAACATTTTTGTGTGCTAGGTCTTGAGCTTTGCTTTTTGACCGTATAAGAGCGACAACCTCATTGCCTTCATCCGCTAAGTTATTTACTAGCTTTTGACCGATGAAGCCAGTGCCTCCTGTTATAAATATTCTTTTAGACATTAAATCACTTTCATTTCAGGGTGATGCTTCAAAGAGAAAAAGAAGTTAGACAAAGCCAACGTTATATGGACGAAGAAAGCCACCCAAATGGTTCCCGTGGTGAGTGTAATTAAGCAAAGTATTATTCCCAAGGGAACTGCTCCAATAGTCTCTTCTAAATTTTTTGGTACGTGTACCAAAGCATAAAGTGCTGCATTGAGTACGATTGCAGGCCATTCACCCATTAAAGGGACGGTAGCGAAAAGTAATAACCCTCTGAACATAAGTTCATACCCAAAAAGGTAAGTTACCCATGTAAAGGCATTGGTAGCCACCATTTTCTTTGTCCATTCCTTTTCTCTTACATTCGGGTAAAATGCTAAATTCTTCTCCTTTTTGGAGTTGAAGAAATTCATGGGGATGATGATGCAAGCAAGACCAGCAATCCAGGCTAAACTCGTTCCGTGATTCTTGAAAGCTATGCCGTAAGCATCCAAGCTTTTTCCTGTGATGATTAGCAGAATAATGGCAGGGAGAATACCGATGGTGATGGCACCAAGATATCTGGTCATCCAGAGAAATTTGGTGTTTCCTCTTTCCTGTCCAAAACGGTTGAGATATTTCTCTTTTACTTTTTCAGAAATAGAGACGAAGTGATAAACGCTAAAACCAATAGTCACTAAAGCGAATGCTAGAATCGGTTCTAAAAAATTAGCATTCCATGAGGGGAAATTCATTGAGTCTCTTTCAGATAAAAGGCAAAAATAAGAACATCTATCAGAAATAGGCAGGCACGTTCCCAAATTAAGGTTAAATTCAACTATGCGAACCTATATTTTAACCCTTTTGTGTGTTTTAATCCTTGCTTTTGCTCAAGGACAAGAAATTTCTGGTGAAGAATTGTTAGAAAGGGCTATCTCTTTTCATGACCCTGCTGCTAAGTGGAGCAATGCCAAGCTTCAGCTCATTGTGGATATGGATACCCCAAACAGTCCGATGAGGAGGAGTGAAATCACTATCGATAATTCTAAAGGTAGTTTCCATTTGCGCCAGCTTCAACGAGGTAATATGCTAGAATGGATGGTTGATGGTAATGACTCTACCGACTTTCGGGTAAACTTTATTCAGCCATCTGATTCCATTCAGATGGACTCTTTGAGTCTAACCCCAGATAGAGCCAAGCGATGGAGGAATTATTACACCTACTTATACGGCTTGCCTATGAAACTGCGCGACCCTGGTACTAAGATAGACCCTAATGTGCAGAGGACTCGGTTTTTGAATCAAGAAGTACTAGCGCTAAAGGTCACATATAATGTGACAGTTGGAAAAGACATTTGGTATTTCTATTTCAATCCTGAAACCTATGCCATGATTGGGTACAGATTTTATCATGATGAAGCCGCCAATGACGGAGAGTATATTGTGTTGGAAGGGCTAGAAATTAAAAATGGACTTCGAATTCCTAAAAACCGCACATGGTATACCAATGCGGAAGATAAATTATTGGGTACTGACTTCTTGGTTGAATTGAAGATAGAGAATTAAGCCTACTTCTTCTTTTTCAAAGTATTGATGAATTGTGCCCAAGCAAAAGGATTCAAGAGTGGGTTTGTCCTTGGCCCTTGGCTATTTTGAAGGTTCTGAAATTGCTGATTGAGCATGAATCGGTAGTTCATGCTTGGGGAACCACCAAGAGGCATAGTTCTTACTAATTCCTGAATAATCTCAGGTTCAAAATCACCTAAAACAGTCTGCTGTTGATCGTTAAGACTCATTGCCAAGATGGCTTCCTTGAAAAGATCTTCGGTTGGGAACGGATTTACTTCTACATCTGCTAATTGAGTGCTTTCGTCTTCTAAGGAGAAAATTACTGTGATTCTGTCGCCTACAGAATCTGGAACAACTACTTTTTGATTTTTGAAGCCAATGGAACTAATAGTTAGTGTATCTCCAGCTATAAATGCCTTGCTAAACCAACCTTTAAAGTCTGTAGGAATACCTCTGCCACGTTGGTCATAAATGTGTACACCAGGAATGGTCATGGTGCTGTCTCCATTCATTACGAGACCAGAAACTTGTA
>CAYGKL010000045.1:0-18821 GCA_964350505.1 uncultured Roseivirgaceae bacterium
TCTAATGAATGTTTTAATGCCGATTGGTCAACATCATGCTGATATTGACCTACCCCAATAGACTTAGGGTCGAGCTTGACTAATTCAGCCAATGGATCCATCAGCCTGCGGCCTATGGAAACAGCACCTCTAACTGTAAGGTCTTGGTCTGGAAATTCATTTCGAGCCACCTCCGATGCCGAATAGATTGATGCACCACTCTCATTAACCATTACAACCGTAACTGAAGAAGGCAACCCAATACTTTTCACAAAGTCTTCAGTTTCTCTACTTGCTGTTCCATTTCCTATAGCTATGGCTTCAATTTTATGAATTTCAACCAAATGCATCACAGTAGCAGCCGACTCTCTTGTTCTCTTTTGAGGTTCATTAGGGAATATGGCTTCGAATTGCAGCAGCTTTCCTTGGGCATCGAGACAGACTAGCTTGCAGCCTGTCCTAAAACCAGGGTCTATTGCCATTACCCTTTTGCTTCCTAAAGGGGCTGCCATTAGTAGCTTTTGTAAGTTTTTAGCGAATACATCTATGGCTTCCTCGTCAGCTTTTTTCTTTGAAAGCATTCTAAGTTCTGTTTCCATAGAAGGACTCAAAAGTCTCTTATAGCCATCTCTAATAGCTAATTTCATCTGCTCTGAAGAAGAATTATTGGCTGAAATAAATTGGCGTTCGAGTATAGAAATAGCTTCTTCTTCGGGAGGTAGCACATCTAGCATGAGGAATAACTCTGCCTCACCTCTTCTCATGGCTAACACCCTATGCGAAGGAGCTGATTTCAAAGGTTCTTCCCACTCGAAGTAATCTTTATATTTCTGACCTTCCTCTTCTTTGCCTGTATATACCTTCGATTTGATGGTGGAATGCTGTTGAAAATACTTGCGCATTTTCTCTCTTACTTCCGCATTTTCGTTGACTATTTCAGCAATAATATCTCTAGCTCCTTGCAGAGCTTCTTCCACAGATTTTACTCCCTTTTCTTCGTTTAAATAGGCATTGGCTTGAACTTGAACGTCCACGTTGTTCTGTTCCATAATGAGAAGAGCTAGCGGTTCAAGCCCTTTTTCCCTCGCCATTGATGCCTTGGTTTTTCGTTTTGGTTTATAGGGTAAGTAGATATCTTCTAGCACCGACATATTCTGAGCTTCTCTGATTTTTGTCTCTAGCTCAGTGGTTAATTTACCTTGCTCTTCAATGGACTTAAGAATTGCTTCTTTCCGTTTATCTAGCTCCTTCAATTGCTGAAGTCGATCGCGTACAGCCGCTATTTGTACTTCATCCAAACTACCCGTTAATTCCTTTCTATACCTAGCAATGAAAGGAACAGTTCCTCCCTCCTCTAATAGATTAGTCGTGGCTTGAACTTGTTTTTGGCTAATGCTTAACTCTTGGGCTATAAGTGATGCGTATGACATGAAGTATTATTTGAAATGGGCACAAAACTAAAGAAAGATCATCGTCCGAAAAGGAATAAAATAGAGAAATGAAGAACATTTTAATCAGTAATCACGATTATTGATTTATGGCAAAATTTTACGAATCCATATCAGAGGAAATCAAAGAATTCATTCAGAATCAAAAGATATTTTTTACTGGTACTGCAGCAAGAGATGGCCGTGTTAATGTCTCTCCAAAAGGAATGGACACCTTTCGCGTATTATCTCCAAATCAAGTCGCTTGGATGAACCTCACTGGAAGTGGAAATGAAACTGCTGCTCATTTAAAGGAAGTAAATAGAATTACGGTAATGTTCTGTGCGTTTGAAGGTAAACCTTTGATATTAAGACTGTATGGAACAGCAAGAGCCATTCATCAGCAAGACGAGGATTGGAAGAAATTTCAGCCTTTATTTCCAGAAGATAACGGTGCCAGAAACATATTTATAGTTGAGGTGTCATCTGTTCAAACCTCTTGCGGATTTGCCGTTCCATTGATGGATTACAAAGAGGACAGACCAATATTGAAAGACTGGGCAGCCAGCAAAGGCAAAGAAGGTATTAGAGAGTATTGGCAAGAGAAAAATATCACGAGCATTGACGGATTACCAACAGGGTTATTTGATTAGCGCCCACGCAAAATGCCCCTTTTGAAAAGGGGCATTTCTAGGTTGACACTACATAAAACACAATAAATCACTATGACTTTATTGGTGTATTATACCTTAATCGGTTTGTTCTACTAGCTTCTTATTCTCACTCATTCCAAATTGAAAACCAGAAAAACTAAGTTTCTTAAATAGCTGACCCAGCAATACAAAGCCTATCAGAATAAACCCTGACGTTGCAGAGACCACTGGATTAGCAAAAAATGCTCCACTAGAAAGTATACCTAAAATCAGAATTGTCGAAATGGGCAGCGAAAGTGCTAATACTAAAATGGCATACTCAGTATCGAAAGTCTTACCAGCTCCCTCCTCTTTCTTGCTAAAAACCGATAAATGAGCAAAGGGCCAAAAACTGCAACTGCTTAAAGGAAAAACAATTGCCAATAAGATTGAATTGGTATTTTGAATTCCTAAAAGGGCAATAACAGCTGTACTAATAAGTAGCGTGATCCCAGCTCTTACCAAAAGTACATTCAATACTGGCCAAAAGCTCTCTTTCTTAAGTTTTACAGCCAAACCTATAAATACGAGCACCAATGGAGTCATTATCAGACTAAGTCTGGTAAACGTATCGCTCAGAAAAGCAGGTAGAGTTTCAAAATTGAGCCCTAAACTTAAAAGCACTAGGGCTAATATGAGTACCATATTAATAGGTTCGCTAATAAGTGAAAGTAATAACTCTTTGATCTTTCCTTTAGACCCAGCCTGTTGGCTTTGATTAATTCGGTAGAACATATTCATGGCCAACACATACAGAAAGATTAAGACGAAGAACTTATTACCAACATCGGCCAATGCGGCATCGGCTAAACTAGCTTCTCCCAAGTACTCTAGTATGAACGGGAAACAGGATAACCCCGGAGCAAGTGATGGTAACAGCAATCTTAAAGTCCTTCCCTTGGGCGAATTCGATTCAATGCCTACTGTTTTTAACAATATTGGTGTTAAAAAGAAAATCAGGAAATTAAATGCAAGAGCAAGTATTGGCAGCAGAAGCATCTTTGAATTGATATTCACTCCCATCAATGCTACGAAAATAGTTGAAGGCAAAGCAATGGTAAGGATCAGATTCTTGATACCAGATACCTGTTCCTTACTAGAAAACTTCTTTTTGAGAAGCACCCCAATGAGGATGAATAGCAAGAAAGTAAAGGTTTTAGCTAATGCTGGGTCCATTCCTATCGAATTCTATTATTCTCCTATTACTTTACCCAGAGCAGCGGTAAATAACTCCATTTCCTTCATGGTACCCATGCTAACTCTACACCATGTTTTATCATAAATTTCGAAAGACCTTACGCCTATGCCATGATCTGACATTTTTTTCAAAAATGCTTTACCCTCCATTTCTTCCTGCGGGAAAATCATAAAACTGGTGTGTGAAGGCACAGGCTTGAAACCCATAGTAATTAAAGTAGAAGCTGTATAGTCTCTAGCAGCTTTGTTCAATTCTTTAGACTTTGCTTGAAAGGCTGTATCATCCATACTGGCAATAGCTGCGTAAATGGAAGTGTTAGCAACACCCATACCTCCTCTTGTAATTTTTTGAATGGATTCTAACGTTTTTGGAAGTGCTACAGCATAGCCAACCCTTAGTCCAGCCATTCCATGAATTTTGGAGAATGTTCTAGCAACAATTACGTTCTTGTCTTTAGTAAGCAACGAAACCATACTCTGTGCATCTTCACCTTCGACAAAATCTAAATAGGCCTCGTCTATGAAAACAGGTACTTTCTCAGAAACCCTTGAGCAGAAATCGTATAATTCTTTGAATTTAGTGATGGTTCCGGTGGGGTTGTTCGGATTACAGATATAAACCAGCTTAGTATCGCTGTCTACTGCAGCTTCCATAGCATCTAAATCGTGAGACCAATCCGCTTTCAAAGGAACACCTTTCCATTGCGCACCAACGGATCTGGCCACATTCATTAACGACATGTACGAAGGATCAGCAGAAAGCACCGTTCCACCATTCATGAAAAGCACCAAAGCAAACTTCTCTAGTAAATCAGATGAACCAGGGCCCATCATAATATATTCTTTTGGTACACCTTCTTTTTCGGAGATTTTATCAACCAACGTAGAAAGGCGACCCCATCCATACCTATTGCCTTCATCCGCTGCATCCTTTAGCGCCTCCATGGCCTTAGGTGAAGGCCCATATGGATTTTCATTTGCATTCAGTTTTGCTACGATCTCTGCATCTATTGGAGCGGTATGTTCTCTGAATAATGGCGTATACACAATACGCTCATGATCATCTATTAATAAAGAATGACTTGATTCGCCCCAAGATAACTGAGGCAACATGGTAGCCCCCCCCAGAGTAAGCAAGCCCGATTTTAACCATTTTCTTCGATTGACTGATTGTGACATAGTAGTTTGATTTGGTTTGTGGTAAGCTGATTAAGTATCTCGTCACCTTATTTAGGTTTCAGCTACCTGAAATTACACTATATCTGTATTATTACCTTTAAGTGGTTAACTTTTTTACCGAAATCGAATGCACTACTGTTAATTGACTATTTTTAGATCCTTTTTAGAACCTTCAATTTCCATTTCTATTAATTTACCATTCGAAATTGATCAAAGCAGATTGTTTCATTGAAGATTGAACGAAAATGGGCTTTCAGAAATAGTAATAGTAAACTATAAGGCATAAAAAAAGCCCCTAACGGGGCTCTCAATATTTTAAGATGAGAATCTATTAGATAGATATCCCCATAAAGCTCATAAAAGCAATACCCATCAAACCTGTGATGAACATCGTTAAACCTAAGCCTTTCAGTCCATCAGGTACATTCGAATACTTCAACTTCTCTCTAATTGCGGCAAGAGCAATAATTGCTAAGAAGAAACCGATGCCAGAACCGAAGCCAAATACCGTAGCCTCACCAATTGAATAATCTCTTTGAGCCATAAAAAGTGAAGAACCTAGTATAGCACAGTTCACAGCAATCAAAGGCAAGAAAATACCTAGTGAGCCATAAAGTGATGGTGAATATTTCTCGATAGTCATTTCAACCAACTGCACCATAGCAGCAATGATCGCAATGAACATGATGAAACGAAGGAAAGACAAATCGATAGTTGCAAAATCTGCCCCTAACCATGCCAAAGCACCTTCTTTCAATACAAACTCATTCAATAACCAGTTCATGGGAACAGTCATACCTAATACAAACACAACTGCAAGCCCAAGGCCAAATGCCGTTGACACTTTCTTCGATACCGCAAGAAATGAACACATACCTAAGAAATAGGCGAAAACCATATTCTCAATGAAGATCGACTTAATACCTAAATTCAATAAATCCATGATTCCTTAATTATGTTCTACGTATCCTGTTTTAGACCTCTGTACCCAGATAATAAAACCTAGTACAATAAATGCTCCTACTGGAGACACCATTAAACCGTTGGTGGCGAAGTTTTCAATACCTAGTGCTTCAAACACCGGATATCCAAATACATTTCCTGAACCCCAAATCTCTCTAAAGAAAGCTACGGCAAGGATAATCCATGAATATCCTAAACCAGAACCAAGTCCGTCTAATACAGAGTCATAAGGTTTGTTCCCTAATGCGAAGGCTTCCAACCTACCCATTACGATACAGTTAGTAATGATAAGGCCAATGAAAACCGAAAGGGTTTTGTACATATCGAAAGCATAGGCTTTTAATACTTCGTTAACCAAAGTAACCAAAGTTGCTACTACTGCTAGTTGCACAATAATACGAACCCTTGAAGGTATTGTGTTTCTCATCAAAGAGATGATCAGGTTTGAGAAAATCAACACGAAAACAACCGAAAGGGCCATTACCAATGTTGGTTTCATCTGAGTTGTTACAGCCAAAGCTGAACAAATACCTAATACCTGAATGGTAATTGGGTTATCATCGTTCAACGGATCTGTTATAAACTTCTTTCTTCTTTTCGATAGTAAAGCCTCTTTCTCCTTTACTACCGGTGCTTCTAACGTTTCAGTACTCATTATAATTACTGTTTAGTTACTTTCTAAAATCATTGACATAGACTGATTGCGAACATTCTTATCAAAATAGCTTTGATAATAGCCCAGATAATTCTTTAACATAGAATTTACCCCATTTGCAGTTAATGTTGCACCTGCCATTCCATCAACTTTATTCGGTCCTAATTTAGACTCAGGAGTCTTTTCACCTTTCACCATTTCAACAGACACAAACTCGCCTTGGCTATTGTAGAGTTCTTTACCTTGATATCTAGCTTGTACATCGTCAGCTGTTATTCTAGCTCCCAAACCTGGAGTTTCGCCTTTATGATCAAAACTGATACCTTGGATTGTTTCTAGGTCAGGTGCCAAAGCAACAAAGGCCCATATTGCATCCCAAAGTCCCGCACCATATACTGGTACGATGTAAGACTCATTACCGTCTGCCGAGTACTTAAAAACAGGATACAACCTATCTTCTGCTGGCTTCTTATAATTCTTCTCGATATTTACATTCTCAGCAGAAATAGGATCACCTTTTTCATTTTGAGTAACCAAGTTACCTTGATAATCAGCAATAACTGCGTCAATTACCTCACTGTAACGAGCTAAAATAGCCTCTGGCTCCATACTTGCTAAAGCTTCTTTCTCAGCAGGAATTGCACCTAGAATTTGTTTCTTAGTATCTAAGTCTACGGCTCTTTTCTGAGTTGGACCTAACACTTGAGAAACTCCAGACAATAACCCTCCTAATACTACAGTGAGTATCAAGGAGAAAACAATGATATATGTATTAGACTGTTGCACGGGCTAACCTCCTTTTTTTGTTTGCTTGTACTACATAAAAATCAATCAGCGGAGCGAATACGTTCAGAAACAACACCGCTAACATTATACCTTCTGGATAAGCCGGATTGGTTACCCTGATCAGTACTGTAAGTGCACCAATGAGCGCACCATAAATCCATTTACCTGTTTCAGTCTGAGAAGCAGATACTGGGTCTGTTGCCATAAAAACAGCACCAAATGCGAGTCCACCCATTACCCAGTGATACTGTGCAGGCACATTCATAAATTCATTTGCTCCAACTAAGTTGAAAATTGCTCCCATGGCAAAAGCTCCTGCAAACACACTCACAATAATCTTCCAGCTACCTACTCCAGTGGCAATCAGAATAATGGCACCCAATAGCGCCATCAAAGTAGATGTTTCTCCTATAGACCCTGGAATACCTCCAATTAGCATATTTTCAAAGCTAAAGAAGCTAAAGTCACCAAAAGGTGCTGCTAAGGCCGTATTCGCATTAGATAAGCCTGAAGCCACAGTCGTTCCAACATTCGAAGAATCGTAAGCCACTGCCAAGGCAGTTGCTCCAGAATAACCATCGATTGGCGTTTCACCAGCCAATTGTGTCCAAACCTCTCCCGAAATTTGTGAAGGGTATGCGAAGTACAAGAATGCTCTTGCAGTCATAGCTACGTTCAAGATGTTCATTCCTGTTCCACCAAAAATTTCCTTACCTACAACAACCCCGAAGATTGTGGCTAAGGCAACTTGCCAAAGCGGTATAGTTGGAGGAACAATTAGAGGAATTAGCATACCTGTTACCAGGAAACCTTCATTGATTGGGTGTTTTCTAACCACTGCAAAGACAGCCTCAATAAGACCACCAGCTGCATATGAAACCAAAACAATTGGTAACACCCAACGCGCTCCGAATAATAAATTATCTAGTGAGAAGAAAGATGTGCTTTCTCCTATCGCAATGTGGTGTTGATACCCCACATTGAAAATACCCCATATTAAACAAGGTACCATGGCGATGACCACAGTGATCATCATCCTCTTCAAGTCTATCGCATCACGAATTTGAACACCCTTCTTACTAGCCGTACTAGCAGGGGAGAACATAAACGTTTCGCCAGCCTCGAACAAGTAGTAAAACTTTTCCAGTTTACCACCTTTTTCGAACATTGGCTTTTGCTTTTCTAATAAGTTGTGTAAAAACTTCATTACAATTAACCGTTTTGCATCAATTCAAGCCCTTCTCTAACAATCTGTTGTACATCATGTTTCGAAACATCAACATATTCACAAAGTGCTAAATCTTCCTCTATCACTTCATAAATCCCAAGCGCCTCCATATTGTCGAAATCTTCAGCCATAATGGCCTTCAACAAATAAACTGGATAAATATCCATTGGGGTCACTTTCTCAAACACACCTGTTTCAACAAATGCCCTTGGCTCACCATTGGTATTTGTGTCCAACACGTATTCCTTATCTTTTCCATTGAGGAATGACATTAAGCCCCATGCTCTATGGAAGCTTAAAACCTCTTTTTTCGGCTTCATCCAACCTAAGAAATCTGCATGATCACCTTCCGGTAGAACAGATAAAAGGTTATCGTAAAAACCTAAATAACCATCACTTTCGATTTTCTCTCCAGTAAGTACATTACCAGAAATAAATCTCACATGCTCGTTCTTCAAATTGCCTTCTACAATTTTATTAATAGCGGCACCTGTATAAGTCTTATAATATTGTGGCTGGCTTACTTCAGAACCTGCTAACGCAATAATTCTAGAAGCATCGTAGATACCTTTATTAAAGAGCTTACCGATTTGTGCTACACCATAAGGAGTCAATGTCCACACAATATCTCCTTTACCAATTGGATCGATATGGTGAATTTGAATGCCAACATTTCCTGCTGGATGTGGACCACTAAACTTATTGTGCTGAATACCTTCGATACTTGAAAAGACAGAAGAAACCTCTCCATTCAAATCATGATTGAGATGAATCGCCCCTTCAGTGAACTTTTGAAGAATTTCTATCCCCGTTTTAAACGCTTCATCCTCTCCTTTTAAAGTAAAGGCAGGATCTGCTGCTAACGGATGAGTATCAAAAGCTGAAATGAAGATTGCTTTTGGCGAATCTTCCTCCTTGGCTATGATACCATAAGGTCTTTGAATAATATTCGGCCAAACACCACCTTTTGTCATTTGGGCCTGAGCCTCCTCTCTCGAGAGGTTTTTCAGTTCCGAAACATTAAAGGTTTTGAATTGCTCGTATTCAACTTCCTTATCGGCTAAAATTTTAATTTCGAGTAGTTTCCTCTTGGCTCCCCTCTTTACTTCGACTACTTCACCGCTAACCGGAGAACAAATCATCACGTTTTCCTGCATTTTGTCATACAAAACAGGAGTTCCAGCCTTCACGTTATCACCTTCAGCTACGAGTAGCTTAGGTCTCTTCATTCCAACAAAGTCAGTGGGTTTGATAGCAAACGTTTCCGAAGGAGGAGTATTCGCGATATTCTTTTGCGCTTTACCGGCAAGGTTGATGTCAAAGCCATTCTTAAGCTTTACGATTTTAGACATACTGTATTAAGTTGCGAATCACTAAAGGTTGATCAAAATTGAGGCAAAAATAATCGTTTTGCTCTCAAATGAAAGGTAAAACCTTTCTTTTCGGTGCGCAAGTTAGTCCAAAAAACTTGCTATTGAAATGCTCAATGAAATATTATATTTCAACGGCTTGAGCAAAATGATTTTCTATGTATTTGGCAACATTCTCCATGAGCCACATTGGAGTTGATGTTGCACCGCATATCCCCACAAGGTCAGTGGGTTGTATCCAATCAAAGTCTACCTCCTCTTCATTCTCCACAAAATAACTTCTACTATTTTGCTGTTTACAAACGGAGTAAAGTGCCTTTCCATTTGAACTCTTTTTACCACTTACAAAGACGATTACATCGACTTCTTCAGCAAATATTTGAAGCTGGGGCTCACGATTAGACACTTGTCTACAAATACTGTCGTTCGCAGTAAATTCAAGTTCTTCGAACTCTCCCTTTTCCTCGCGAATTCTATTTTCTATCAATTCCCTAATGTGATAAAATCCTTTCGTGCTTTTTGTTGTCTGGGAAAACAAAGTTACTGGACGGCTAAAGTCGATTTTATCAAGGTCGGCTTCTTCCATAATGATGATCGCTTCATTGTTCGTCTGCCCAGTGAGACCGATCACTTCTGCATGCCCTGTCTTGCCATAAATTACAATTTGACCATTGGCCTTTTTTATTTTATCGTAAGCAAGTTTCACCCTGTTTTGAAGCTTTAAAACAACAGGGCAAGAGGCATCTACCAATTCAATATTATTCTCTAGGGCTAGTTGATAGGTTTCTGGTGGCTCGCCATGAGCGCGAATAAGAACCTTTGAATTGCGAATATCTTTTAATTGGTCTCTATCAATAATTTTGAGGCCTTTTTCATTGAGGCGCTTCACTTCCATGCTATTGTGTACAATATCACCTAAGCAATAAAGAGAACCCTCTTCCATCTCATCTTCCGCCATTTGAATAGCGAATTCAACGCCAAAACAGTATCCTGAATTCTGATCTATCTTTACTTCCATACCCTTATTCTATTCTATATCAATGCGTTGACGCGCCAAATCTAATACTTTTTGTACTTGCTCTTCAAATTTTAAGTTTGAAGTGTCTATCTCCAGAGCATCATCAACCTTTATTAGTGGACTTTCAGCTCTAGAAGAATCTATCTGGTCACGCGATTCTAAATTTTCAATTATTTCTTCGAGACTCACTTCTACCCCTTTTTCAGCTAATTCCATCTTTCTTCGCTGAGCTCTAACCTCTGATGATGCTGTCATAAAAAGTTTTAACTCCGCCTCTGGAAAAACCACAGACCCAATGTCTCTTCCATCCATTACAACCCCCTTATCCTTTCCCATTTGTTGCTGCTGTGCAACCATAGCCACTCTCACTGCCTTAATGGTCGCCACTGCACTCACGCTATTAGCCACCTTCATCGTCCTGATCTCTTCCTCAACATTCTGTCCATTCAAAAAGGTTTCGTTTCTTTTTGTTTCGGCATTGTACCTAAAATCTATCTGGATAGCATCGAGAGCTTTGGTCACTTCTTCGATTGACTGTAAATCCACATCATTATTGAGCATATAAAGAGTTACAGCCCTGTACATGGCTCCAGTATCGATGAATTTATAGCCCAATGCTGAAGCCACTTTTTTTGCGGTACTACTTTTTCCGCAGCCTGAAAGGCCATCGATGGCTATGTTAATTTTGGTCATCTTAAAAGTTTGGGCAAAGGTACGGTTCAAAATTTTATGTTCTAAGCCTTTTGGCTGAACTTAGCAGAACTAATGCAATAACTCATGAAGATTACAGGCCATATAGTAGATGTAAGAAACCGAAGAATATTTAATGGTGAATTGAATATTGAAAAAGACAGAATAGTTTCAATTACGGAAACTGACCAAGTTAAAGATCAATATATCCTTCCAGGCTTTGTAGATGCTCATGTGCATGTAGAAAGCTCTATGCTGGTGCCTTCAGAATTTGCTCGTTTGGCAGTAGTACATGGTACTGTTGGCACTGTTTCCGATCCACACGAAATTGGTAATGTCTTAGGCGTTGAAGGGGTTGAATACATGATCGATAATGGCAATCAAGTAAATTTCAAATTCAATTTTGGAGCTCCTTCTTGTGTGCCTGCCACCACTTTTGAGACTGCTGGGGCAGAAATTACTCCTGAAGAAGTTGAGTACCTTTTGAAAAAGCCTGAGGTAAAGTATTTGGCAGAAATGATGAACTGGCCAGGAGTTCTTTTCAACGATGAAACAGTTTATAAAAAATTAGATATTGCAAAGCGCCTAGGCAAACCTATTGATGGCCATGCACCAGGCCTAAGATGCGAACAAGCAGAAAACTACATTAAAGCTGGTATCAGCACTGATCACGAGTGCTTTACTTCCGAAGAAGCAAGAGACAAGCTGAAGCATGAAATGAAGATTGCCATTAGAGAGGGTTCAGCAGCAAAGAATTTTGAGGCTCTAGTTGAGTTATTCGGGGAGAGACCAGAAATGCTGATGTTTTGCTCTGATGATAAACACCCTGATAATTTGGTAGAAGGCCATATCGATCAATTAGTAAAGAGAGCGTTATTAAAAGGACATGATTTATTCGATGTACTTACTGCAGCGTGTATTACTCCAATAGATCATTATAAGCTAGATATTGGCACGCTCCAAGAAAATGACTTTGCCGATTTCATAGTAGTCAATGACCTGAAAGAATTTAAGGTTTCAGCCACCTATATCAATGGTGAAAAAGTTGCAGAGGATGGCAAAACTCTAATCCCCAAGGTCGAAAATAAAGTCATCAATCAATTCAATTGCTCTCCAATTAAGCCAAGAGATATAGTTGTGAAAGCCACAGCAGATAGAGTTAATGTTATTGAAGCGCTAGATGGTCAACTCATTACTAACTGCCTTCCACTTAATTGTAAAAAGGATACCGAAGGAAATGCCATTTCGGACATTGAGCAAGACATTCTCAAAATGGTGGTGGTTAACCGATACCATCCTGCTCCTCCTGCCATAGCTTTCATTAAGAATTTTAATCTAAAAGAAGGAGCCATTGCGTCATCTGTTGGCCACGACTCTCACAATATCATTGCAGTTGGCGTGGACGATGAATCAATTACCAAAGCCATTAACCTTATCATTGAAGCTAAAGGAGGTGTAAGTGCGGTCAGGGCCAATGAAGAAATGATTTTACCGCTTCCAGTAGCGGGTATCATGTCCCCTGACGATGGCTATGAGGTGGCTAAAAAATACACTGCCATCGACAATCTCTCCAAAGTCATGGGCAGTAACCTCAATTCACCCTTTATGACACTCTCTTTTATGGCTTTGCTTGTTATTCCCAAGTTGAAATTGAGCGACTTGGGTTTGTTTGATGGTGAAAAATTTGAGTTTAAACCCCTATTTGTTCAATAGAAATTAGCAATTTGATAATCAGTTTTTTTCTTCTTAGCTTTTTAACTAAAGTTAATTTAGCGGTCTAAAATATTTTTGGCTAAAACTTTGCTAACAGTACTCATTAAATTCAACACTATGAAAAAGGTAATCACTCTAGTATTAGCCCTTACATCTTTCAATTTAACATTTGCACAAGACCTTAAACTTCCTGAAGACCCTGAGCTAAAAGCCGAAGCAAGGAGAAGGTTTGTCCTTTCTGTAGATGCAATGTCAATCGACAGATATCGCGAAGCGGCAAATTCACTGCATTGGTTAATGCAAAATACTCCTGAGCTGTATGATGGCCTATACATCTATGGCTATCAAGCCTATGAGGGTTTGGCAGAAGCTGAAAAAGATGAAACCAAAAAAAATGCACTGTTAGACTCTATGTTCCTTTGTTTCGACCTAAAGAACAAGTATTTCGAATTGACCGATTTAGAGAAGAATAATGAAGCTTACAGGTACTATAAGTATTGGAAATCTAACAAGAGCAAAATGACCGATGCCATGGATGCCTATGACATTGCCTATGAAAATCCGTCTGAGGTAATTAACAACAATATTGTTTCTTATATGGATTTAGCTAGAAGGTATAAAGCCTACGGCAATTCCCTTCCTAACGAACAGGTATTGGATATCTATGGTAAGGTGATGGATGTAATAGATTTGAAAGAGCAAGGTGGAGAAGATATCGCTAAGCTGGAGCGGTACAAAAGCGCTGTAAACAGCCTGCTTACCCAAATCATTGGTGATGACTTAAATTGTGAGTTTATTAATAAAAACCTTGCCCCTCCACTTGACAAAAGTAACAACCCTAAATTGGCCAAAAAGATCTTTGGTCTTCTTTTGGGGCAAGGTTGTAGTGATAGTCCATACTTCTTGAAGTCAGCGGAAATCATTCAGGCTTCAGAACCTACTGAGGGAATTGCGAAAGTAATTGCACAAAGAGCTTTTGCAGCAAAAGACTATCCTAAAGCACTGAAGTATTACAAAGAAGCATCTAATTTATCTGCCGATCCAGAGAAAAAAGCCGATCTTCTTTTAGACATGACCAAGCTCTACATTGCTCAGGGAAACAAGCCAGAAGCAAGAGCAGTGGCGCTTGAAGCCGCAAAACTAGATCAAACTAAAGAAAGTGAAGCGCTTACATTGATAGCCAATATGTATATGAACAGCTTTGATGAATGCTATCAGCAAAAAAGCCAAATAGATGACCGTGCAATCTATATGGCAGCATACGATTTATACCAAAAAGCTGGTAATACAGCACTAATGGCACAAGCTAAAGCTCAGTTCCCAACAGTATCGGATGTATTTACCGCGAATAAGAAAGAAGGCGAAACCATAAAAGTGGGCTGTTGGATCAATGTAACTACAACCATCAAAACTAGACCCTCGAACTAATGGATAGCGAAAAAATATTGAAAGACCTTCGTGAGAAAATTGATGAACTCATCGAAAAAGCGAAAGAGGCCAGTGCTGACGTTCGTGAGGATATGGAAGATGTAATTGAAGACCTCAAAAAGCAAAGAGATAAGCTCGAAGACAAAATGGAGGGCTTCAAAACGAAAAACGAACCTAAATTCGAAGAAGCTAAATTCCATATTCGAAAGGCAGCTGAAGAATTAGAACTGGCCGTGAAGAAGATTTTCAAAAAAGGCCCTGGGGCTGAAGAACTTTAGATCAATCGGAAACAAATAGTAAAAAAGAGACTTCTGTTGAAGTCTCTTTTTTACTTTAGTCACAAATTGAAACGTTATGGCATTGTCGAAAATTGAAAAGCTCTCACATTATGGCGTAGTATTGATTGCTACTCTGGCAGTAGTCGTTTCAATTTGGCAAGTTAGGATTACCGAACGGCAGCTGGAGATTCAGCGTGAACACAATCGCCTCACTGTTAAACCTTATTTAACAATCTCTCAAAGTATACATGGAGAACAAGGTCAATTAGAGTTAGCCATTATCAACAAAGGCTTTGGACCAGCGCAAATTAGGGACATTGAATTAGATTATCAGGGTAAAACCTACAAGTCTTGGATACCTTTTCTTACCGAAATAGGCTTAACAGGAAATATTAGAAAAGTAGTTAACTTCAATAATAACACACTCCTATCTCCTGGCGAATCAGAAATTATTCTACGACTTGCAAACTTTCCAGATAATGGTTTAGGAGTGAAAGCCAAAATCAACTTTACCTCGATTTATGAAGAAGAGTTTTCCGTTGAAGCAGATCTCTAAAGTGTGACGCTCAATTTTAATTTGCCGACTTAAGCCTGACTACAATCTCTTTTCCATTCAGTACTCCAGCTTCAACAAACTGCCCTTTGATCACCTCAAGTTCGTATAGGTCATCATTCAGTACTATTGAAAAATTAGGATTGGTTTGGGAAATATCCAATTGAAACTCATTAGCAGAAATCCGCTTGAAAGACACACTCAAGCTATTCTCACCAACAAGAATATTCTCAATGTTAGCATCATTCCATGTAGGTGGCATTTGCGGATCGATAGTCACTTGGTTCAAATGAGCCATTGGCTGAATTCCAAAGAACTGTTTGATGATAGGCACAGCATAAGAGTAAATATTCCATGCTTGGGTATGCATCCCAAAATCGGGGCTTACTTCATACATAGAACCAGGCAACGCATAACTGAAAGAATTGGTCATTCGCTCTAGATAGGCTAAGGCTCGATCAGGTCTGCCATAATTGTTTTCAGCGATAGCTTGTACTCCCGTTGGCAGCGTCATTACTGCCCCTGTGTAAGAAAAGATCTCCATCTTTTTAGCAAAACCGCCATCATCTGTTCCAGCAGATTCATCCCTATCGATTCCTGTCACGAAAACGCCAAATGGATTCACATATTTACTGCCCGTCTCCAAGGCTTTAATGGCTTTATCTTCCTCTGCTACTCCTACTTCCATGGGTGTATTCACCACCCAGTTGTGATATAAAACAAAGCCTCTCTTTTCATTGGGAGGAAATGAACGAATTTTCCTTTGGGTCTCTTTCAACTCCTCCACTGCCCATGGTTTGTTTAAAGTATCAGCACGAATTATGGCTCCATCAATCAGGTGTTCAGCTTCTTTGGTCGTTCCAATGAAATCGGCATATGAACCAAATTCTTCCACCCAAAACTCGGTATTAATGATTTCACGCAACTTGGTTGCTTTCATTCTGTAGTCTTTAGTCTGAGCCGGATCTCCCAACACTTCGGCCATTTCTGCAGCATCGATGAATGCCTTGTAAGTATAGGCAGCTACATCTATCATTTCTGACTCCAAACCATGAATTTCCATCATCCCATAACCATCGGCTAACAGGTTTCCGTCTTCATCATTTTCTTTGAGTAACCAATCTAAACCAGCCTCCACAGTGGGGTAATATTTTCTGAGAAAATCCATATCTCCTGTCCATTTGAACACCTCCCATATGAGAGTAGCGTATTGTGGCGTTTCGTTCAGGTTACCAGGATTGAAAACCGCTCCATTAGTACTCATTTCATGCATGATCTTACCAGAGCCATTGTTGACCGCATTCGACACACTGTCGATCATTGCAATCGTGGAATAAACGATGTCTTTCATACCTATAGCAATTGCTCCTTGCAAGGCGTATTCCGAATCTGCTCCGAAGAACCAAGGGTAATCAGGATTTCCTGCAGTAATTCCTCTCCCTAAACCTTCGACATCATTGATCAACCAATCAGTATTATACTTGGTCCATTGGAACGCTTGATCGATCTGACCAGATGGTGTTTTTAGCGAGGCCGTTGTATTGATTTGCTGATAGCGTTTGGCCTTTTGTTCAATCAAGCCTTCAATGTTTTTGAGTACGTGACTATGCGTGTTCAGCGCTTCTTCTCTAGATTTATCAGAGCCAGCAATCACAAACTTCAATACTGTCGACTCCCCTGAACCAAGCTTAAGACCATACTTCAAACCAGCATTGGTTCCTTGACCTACTCTTTCAAAATCGCATCCAACCGCACCCATGGTTTGCCCATTAGGCGAGGTTGAAGATCCATAGACCACATGCCATTCGTTATCGCGGTCTTTGGCTGCGACCAAACCATTACCCTCAATGAAACTCACTTGATCAGGCGCGTCTACCATCCCTGTTCTTTCTCCCAGCCAAACAGGCCTCAAGTCAACTTTGCCATCGAAAGTAAAGGTGGCAGACAATTCACTTTCCGATTCATTTTCAAACACATACTCTACAAAAACAGCTTTTTGACCCTCTGGAACAAAATTGAATCTTTTAACCTTCAGACCTATTTCCGAAAGTTCGTATTGGTGCTCATTAAAAAATGGATAATTGATAAACCTTGCGGCATTATCTAGACAAAAGCTTTCCTCTCCAATGGTTAGATTACCTGTAAACCCATCCATCAGCTTGATCGGATGTGTCCAAATTCCTCCCATCTCTCCCGCAACATGCCAACCCAAATCAGGAAAGCTTCCATTTTGATGCCCCACCATGTAGGCTCTATCTCCTGGAGTCAAAAATGGTGAATCGAGGTATTCTGCTGTGCCTTCAATGGACTCTAGCTTAACCTGCTCCATGAATACCGAAGATTCTGAAGAGCATGAAAGATAAAACAGTAGTACAGGCAAAAGTCTTATGAATTTCATGAAAAATGAGTTTGGGTCTTTAATAAGAGTAGTAGTGATGTTGCGATAGTCTTAGTTTCAAAAAAATAAAACCAAAGATAACAATTGAAAAGCTTTAATGATGAGGTAAAAGATGAAGCCTTTGATCTCCAATTCTAAAAATGAGCTCTTCACCACCTATCTCGGATATATTTTTAAAATAAATCAGGTATAATTACATGAGCTTTTCAACGAGCTAACATCTACCCTATTTTTTAGACTGTATTTTTATTTTTTTCTTTTGTAAAACCTGAAGGTTTGAATGGGAGATTTAGCCAAGTGGATGAGCTTGAGTATTAAATCTTAATTGAAATAACATGAGAAAATTTTTACTCCTTCTTTTAGGCACACCCATGTTTGTCTATGCACAAGAAGAGTTCGACATGAGTGCTTTTGAAGAAGCCAGCGATGCTAAAGTGTTTGCTACCAACAAAGTGATCGGTCTCAGTCCTACCAAGCTGCTTAACTTAAGCTTTGATTATGCAGGGCAAAATAGTTGGCAGACCAGCGCAGGCGATGCATTTAACGGGGCATATACTGAAAATGAATCTACTATTAATCGTAATTCTGGTCTGAGATTAGAAACGAACTACCCCATCATCTCCAACAATAGGCTCATTGTGAATGCCTATTTTAATTATTGGGAAAGCCAATACAATGCTGACGATTCAGAACCTGAAGTTGGAAGATTCTTTGACCAAAACCCTCTGAGGACAACAGCTGTTGGGGCCTTTATCTTCAAACCATTGAATGAGAAGAACTTTTTGCTCTTTCAAGTTGAAGGGGCACTGAACGGGAATTACAACTTTGGTAGCATCAGTCCCGAATTCAACAAAACTAAATTCAGTGCAGCAGCGCTCTATGGTTGGAAAACCAATGATTACACCAATATAGCCGTAGGAGTTACACGTACTTATAGAGGAGGTAGATTATTACACATTCCTGTGCTTATGCTGAATAAAACCTATAATGATAAATGGGGGCTTGAAATGCTTCTTCCTGCCCGAGCAGCAGTAAGAAGAAACTTCTCTCCTAAATCATTCATGATGTTTGGTTACGAATTAGAAGGTCAGAGTTATCATATTCAAGGAGAAGATGGTGCATCCGCTTCTTCTGTATTTGCTTCAGCAGCCACTACAAACGACTGGGAATTGCGCAAATCTGAAATTAGAGCTAGAGTGTCTTGGGACAAATCTATCACGGACTTTATTTGGTTCAACGTTCAGGCAGGAGCAGTAATCACTTATCG
>CAYGKL010000045.1:18921-24931 GCA_964350505.1 uncultured Roseivirgaceae bacterium
GGCAAAATCGTTTGGCTCTCTGAACCCAATGATGAAAAAGGTAATCCTAGAACTGACGTTAACAATGATGATAAGGAGCTTAAAAAGAAACCGCTCTTGGGCCTTGTGATTGTAAAAGACATGGAGTTTGAAGAAGTAGATGGCAAAATCGTTTCTTGGGATGGCGGAACCATTTATGACCCCAATAATGGCTCTACTTATGATTTTGAAGCCGAAATAGACACAAGGAATAAAAACACTATGGATGGCAGAGGCTACATTGGTGTATCGCTATTTGGCCGAACTGACACTTGGACAAGAATGGTAAGGAAGTAGATTGGTGCTTGGTGCGAAAAAATTGAATTTCATAAGAGTGTATTAGTGACATTCTCTTTTTTGAAATAATTAAATACGAAGACTATTAATCTCATTGACATTCATCACATAAAGCTGTAGACTTGCTTAAGTCAATACATTTCAAATAATGCGCACAATTCCCTTTCTGCTAATAATTATTACTGCGAGCTCCTTCAACCTTTTCTCACAATATGAAACCTTCACAGGCCAGTACGAAAGTGTCGATCAAGGCTTTAAACGTGAAGCTTCAATCAGTGAAGACTTCTTTTATATTGAGATATTCGTTGATGGAACAGATATAAAAATGTTCGACTCTTATCAATACCTCAGTAGAAGAGCCAACAAAGTAGTGAGAAGCAAATATCCGTTGGATATCAACAGAGAAGTAACCCAGTTGGAGATCGTTGAATTAACGTCAGATCGTTTAGTTCTGAAAAATTTAGCTGATAATGTTGAAGAAGTATGGAAAAAAGTGAGCAACACTGTACCCGACATAAGTCCGATTAAAGAAAATGCTTACTTTTTCAATGGTGCTTTAGCCTGTGCCGCTACAGAGAACCAGTCTGACTCAAATGCTTGCCTCAATTTTAATTCAATTGACTTTTATATGAATCGCGCTCAAATTGAGGAAATCCTAGGAGAGCCGAATCAAACCATGCAGAGAGATAGCCAAGTGTACTTCATTTATTTGATACAAAACCAAAAAGAAGACCAACCCTATTTGGTAATTACATATGATAACAATAAACCGACTTCTCTTCAGCTTTCGGGTTCTAAAGTTGGTGACGACTTTGCTTTTTCAGGTATTCGACTGGGTGATGGAGGGTCCTATGTACGACACCGTTTAGGAGAACCAAGTCGCCAATCCCAAATCTCACAAGAAGTAATCATGTGGGACTATGCACCTTTCCCAATTTCTATAGAGTTGAAAGGTGGTTTGGTGTACTCTATAAGACTTGAAGCTTATTAAATTATTCTTCTCTCAGCACATCGGCTGGGTTCTCATTAGAAACTTTTAAAGATTGCACCAAAGTGACTAGCCAGCTCAATATTAAAAAGGAAGCAAAAACTGCAATAAAAAGAATCGGGGTTAAACTAATTCGATATTCAAACTCTTGCAGCCAACCTTGCATAGCAAAATAAGCTATTGGAGAGGCGATCAGAAAAGCAATTAAAACTAAGATTGAATACTCTTTATTCAGCATAATCAAGAGCCTTTGGACAGAGGCACCCAATACTTTTCTGATGCTAACTTCCTTTCTTTTTTGTTGTAGAGTGTAGATTGTTAAAGCAATTAGGCCCATTAATGAAATACAAATTGCCAAAGTAGAGAAGATTTGAAAGAGCCTGAACTGCCCTTCTTCCTTCTTATAAAAAGCAGCGATATCATCATTCAAGAAGCTAAACTCAAAAGGTCTTCCGAAAAAAGCCTCATAAGGTTGCGCTAATTGGTCAATCGTGTTTGCAAGCTCGGTCGTTTCAAGTTTAATCAATACATTATCTGTACCCCATTCTCCCAAAGGGTAGATAGTAAGTGGCTCAATCGCATCCTTTAATGATTTCATATGAAAATCTTCAATAATAGCCACCACGCGCTTACCTCCATCCTCTTCACCATAGCTGTAAATTCTTTTACCTTCTGGTTCATCTATACCTCCGAGATCTTCTGCCATGGATCTATTAATAATTACCTGACCTTCACTAAAATCTGCAATGGCACTTTCATTCTCCTGCCAAAGCACTTCCATTCCCATTATATCAATGAACGATGGATCTCCAAATATGGCGTCTCCGCCTAATCCATTAGCTCCTTCCCCCCTTTTATTTGGGCCATCCATAGCGGTTACATAGGCAAACCCACCAGGTCGAAAACCACTAAGACTAGCATCTTTAACGCCAGATATTTTTAAAATCTCTTGTTTCAATGGTAAAAAGGCTTGTGTAGAATCACGGTCAAGAGGGACGGAAATTATCGCATCTGAATTGAAGCCTAAATCCTTCTGCTTGAGATAATTCATCTGATTGATCATAATACCCAAACAACAGGTTAGTATGGCCGTAACCGTAAATTGAAAAAGAACAAGTGCCTTTCTGAAAGTAGATTTCTCTTTTGTTGTAGTTACCGAAGACTTAACCGTGTTGATAGGATTAACCTTATGCATTTGTAACGCTGGATATAGACCAGAAATAATACCAATGATCAAGCCTGCCACTAATACCCATAAAAAGAAAATAGCACCAAAGTATTGCAGTGTGATATCCTTATTGAGCAACTCATTGAACACTGGCAACAACCTTTCAGTGATTGCAAAAGCGAACAAGAAAGAAAAGATTACAACCACTATGGATTCGACAAATTGAAAAACCATCAGTTGTGACTTGGTTGCTCCAATCACCTTTCTTAGTCCAATTTCTTTCGCCCTTCTAATAGATTGCGTGGTCACCAGATTGATATAGTTAATAACAGCCAGTAAAAGAACAACTAAACCAATACCACCGAATAACTGCAAATAACGAATATCATTGGTTTCGAAAAAAGCTTCATAATCTGCATAAAGCCTTTGGTCCACAATGGGAGAAACTGCATACTGCACATCCCTTGTCATTTGGCTATAAGGTGGCTTTAGTTTAGCTCCTGTTATCTGCTCTCCCGCCTTTTCCAAAGACACATCGGGTATGAGGTTGAGATAAGTCAAAACCGACTTAACACTGTAGGTCTCTTCGTAATTATTCTTAAAGCTATTTTCATCGAATGTCACAATTTGGTAGGTAAACGAACTATTCAAAGGGGCATCCTCGGCAATGCCTGTAATGGTGTACTTCCTTTTACCTTTTTCTATCCAGAGCTGCTCTCCAATGGGGTCTTTTTCACCAAAAAGGATTTGGCTCATTCCCTTACTAATAACGGCTGAACTGGTGTTACTGAAAACTGACGATGGAGCACCTGAAATCAGATTAAAAGAGAAGAAATCAAAGAAATTACGATCTACATTAATGATTCCGTCTACATTCAATTCTTTGCCTCCGGCTTGAACCATCTGCTTGCCAAAACCAGGGGTCACCCGTGAGAAGTCATTCAAGCCAACCACATCGTTTTTGAAGAACTGAACATAGTCACTGGAGATACTACCCCTCCATTCCCTATCTCTATATTTGGAAGTAACTAGGTAAATATTATCGGCATCCTTATGAAATTTATCGAAACTAAGTTCATGCTTCACATAAAGGGCTATCATTAAGAAAGCCGTTAAACCAATGGTTAATCCGAGTACATTCACTAATGTAAAAACTCTTTCTTTCTTTAATCTTCTGAGTACGAGTATAAGATTGTATCTAAGCATAATGTCTGTTTATTCGTTACGTAAAGTTTCGACTGGGTTTGTGAGGCTTACTTTAATGCTTTGAAAAGCAAGGGTGGTTAGCGCAATCAACAATGAAAAGCAGGCTGTAAGTACAAAAACATCAGCACCTATCGTAATCCTACTGGCAAAACCATTGAGCCAAAGCTGTAAGCCATAAATTGCCAATGGAATTGATAAGGCAAATGCCAATATCACCATCTTGATAAACTGAATACTGAACAAACCAGCAATCTGTCTGAAGTTGGCCCCTAACACTCTCCTGATTCCAAATTCATGTTTTCGCTGTTCGGCATGGAAAGCAGCCAAGCCAAAAAGCCCCAAGCCTGCAATGACAATGGCCAAGACTGTGAATAACATTACCGCATCTGTGCCTTGCTTTTCTTTCTGTACTTGTTGCTCAAAATTTTGATCCAAGTAATACAGTTCCATCGGCTCCGTTGTAAACTTTGACCACGAGTTTTGTAAATCTGCCAAACCAATACTTTCTGAATTAATATTCAAAACTGCTCGATTGGGTGTTTTTTCGGCCATAAAAAGAACAGCAGGAGCTACTTTATCTCGGAGTCCTCCATATTTAAAATCCTTTACAACTCCTTGAATTCTATAGTAGTTTCCGAAAACCTTATTCAGAGGGTCTTCCATTCCCATGGCCTCAATTGCAGCTTGGTTCACAATAACCAATGAGTCATAATGGGCTTGCTCAGGATCAAACCACTCTCCTTCTATGAGTTCTAAACCTAGCACCTCGGGCAGGTACTCATCGGAATAAAACTGGGCGAAAGTAAGGGTAGTCTCTTTGTCTAAAAGGGTTGAAAGGGTTGAGTTTGAGCCATCAATTGGTACCCTTTGGGTGAAACTAAAGGCATTTACTCCTGCCAAACTGAGCAATTCATTTTTAAAGGCTATTTTATTTTCTTTCAGTTCATAGGCGTTTTCTATCACTACTACTTGATCTCTGGCAAAGCCTAAATCCATTACTTTTAAATGATTCAACTGCTGAAAAACGACAATGCTCGCTGCTATCAGCGAAGAAGAAATCACAAACTGAATAACGACCAGACTATTTCTCAGACCATTGGCAGATTTCATGTTCAGAATTTGACCAATGGCTTTTCCTTTGATCAGCGGAATCATTTTCGCCCTGCTCAGAAAGTAAGCGGGATATTGCCCTGCCAGAAGACCAAGACCTATAACACCAGTTCCTACCCATAAAAGCAATTGTGGTTGTGAGAGTAAAGTAATATTGATCACGTTACCCATATTATGATTAATGAGACGGATGAAAATCTCTGAAAAAGCTGCTCCTAAAAGTGCTGCGAGTAATGTAAATGAAAGATACTCCACCAAAAACTGACTTACTATGGCCGACCTGCCCGAACCCAATACTTTTTTGACCCCAATTTCCTTTACTCTTGTCGAAGCACGTGCTGTACTTAAATTCATAAAATTGATGGCTGCTATTACCAAAATGAATAAGCCAATTATGGTCATCGACACACGCGTTTGTCGATCTCCGTTTGGTCCCACTTCGAATTGTAAATGAGAATTAAGGTATATTTCTTTAATTGGCTTAGCATAAAAGGTGACCTTGTTCGCGCTATTGGCCCATTCCGTAAAGGTCATCGGATTGTCCCTTGCTAACCCGTTTTTATAAATTACAGGAAAGACTTTAGCCTCTGTCATTGCCATTAAGGCTTGATCGAGATCAGTTATGTTATTTCCCTTATTCAATTTAGCATAAGAATAGCCCCCTATCCCAAACCACCCAGGGCTTTCATATTGGCTTATCGGTTGATAGACCAATAGATTGAAGTCCAAATGTGATTTGAGCTCACTTTCTTTGATGACTGCAGTGATTTGATATTGCCCAAAATCAGTATGAACCAAGTTTTCTCCAACTACATCCTTTTTACCGAAGAGCTTAAGGGCTTCAGTCTCACTGATCACGGCCTTGTTTGGCCCATTTAAAGCCGTTTTTAAATCGCCATAAAGGGCTTCAAAGCTAAAAACTTTGAAAAAACTACTGTCTGCAGCCAGGACATTGTTCAGTTTGAAACCTATCCCGCCCACTTTAAACTTCATTCCGTCAGAAAATGCGCCCACCCTAGTATGATTTTCTACAATAGGCATTTCATCAAGTACATGAGGTATGTTGCCCGAAGTCCAAGCCAACTGACCCATACTCAGAAAATTCTCTTCTACTCTGTATATCCGATCCGCATCTTCAAAGCCAGTTTCGTAACTGTTTTCTTGATACAAGTAAAGGCTAATTACAAAGAAACCGCCTTAACCCAGGAACAGCCACAAGAGGT
>CAYGKL010000046.1:0-7163 GCA_964350505.1 uncultured Roseivirgaceae bacterium
AATGTTGGCTTTGAATTAGAAGCTGGCACTGAAATGGAAATGGAGTAATTATATACCTCAACCTCTATTTACATTTAAGATCCCGATCTGCAGGTCGGGATTTTTTTATACCCAAAGCTTTCTCCATTTTTGCCAAAAATTAAGATTGCAGCAGATTCATTCATATCAAGATTATCCACGAGAGGAATTACTAGTTCAGGTATTGCATTGGGCTAATGCACAATCTCATTTCTCATTTCACCAAAACAATGGAATAGAATACCCGCATGGTGGATTCAAGGAAATATTAGCTGTCGGTGCGAAAAGATTATTCGAGCCGAGGGAAGATACCTTCGAAGTATTAAAAAGCTTCCATAAGAATCAATGGCTCTTTGGTTTTATAGGCTACAATCTGAAGAATGAAATTGAAAAACTCAGGAGTGAAAACTCCGATCATCTTCAGTTTTCTAATGCCATACTTTTTGAGCCAAAACATATCATTCACTTCGAAGAGAATGGCTTTATCATTGAAAGTGAACAAGCCAACTTGTTGCAAGAAATCCTTTCTTTCCCTGCCATTCATGCTTCTTCAAGTTTTGCTGATCCTATAGCTTCTGTTAGCCAAGCCTCTTATTTCGAGATTATTGAAAGCCTTCGCCAACATATTGAAGAGGGAGATTGCTATGAAATTAACTTTTGCCAAGAATTTCATGGCAAGGTGAACAAATGGAATGCAGTTGAAACATTCTTCAAGCTAAATCGAATTTCACCGAAGCCATTTTCATGCTTTCAGAAGTTTAAAGACCATTATATACTTTGCGCATCTCCTGAACGGTTCCTTAAAAAAGTGAACCAGCAGATCATCTCTCAACCTATTAAAGGAACTAGGCCAAGGTTTTCTGATCCTGAATTGGATGAGCAACAAAAAACAGAACTCAGGCATAGCGAAAAGGAAATGGCTGAAAACATGATGATCGTTGACCTGGTAAGAAACGATTTAGCCAGAACAGCCAAAACAGGCTCAGTTAAAGTTGAAGAAATGTTTGGCATTTACTCCTTCCAGCAGGTACATCAGATGATTTCAACAGTCGTTTCTGAAATGAGAGAAGATGTGCATTTTGTTGATGTCATTAAACATGCTTTTCCTATGGGAAGTATGACAGGCGCACCTAAAGTGAAGGTAATGCAACTGATTGAGCAGTATGAAAACACGAACAGAGGAGCTTTTTCAGGAGCCTCAGGTTATATTGAGCCTAATGGAGATTTCGATTTCAATGTATTGATCAGGAGTCTGTTTGTCAATCAATTCACCAACACCTATTCCTATCAAGTGGGTGGCGCCATAACCTACGACTCAATTCCAGAACAGGAGTATGAAGAATGCATGATAAAAGCTAAGGCCATCTTAGAAGTGCTAAAAAACCATTAAAATCTTCTAGGCTCAGTCAGTTCTAAAGCCTTACTTTTCTCTCCTTTTGAATGGCTAATATCGCATAAAAGGTAATTGCTAAAGACAGCAAAAGAATGCTCCATTGATTGAAGCCATCAAAGCTAAAAGAAATACCAATAACAGAGTAGGTCGCCTTAAATACATTGATTAACCCCAGTATAGAGGTCACTAACAAAGTGACCAGCATGGCAACATTCAGCCACAAGCCATTCATGTTAATCCCCAGACTCCTACTATTGACAAGTCGTAAAAGGGCAAAGGTAAGAATGGGCAAAATAAGTCCATTAGCCGCCTGAGCAGCAATAATTACTGGAATTGGCTTAATGCCTGACACCCCAAATACAAAGCCTATAATGATGATGGCAGCCCAAAGCCATCGAAACTTTATTGACTCATCCGACCAACTCGCTCCCTTTGAGTGAATACTTCTTACCGTCAATGCTCCTGCAAGTGCAGCCGTTATGGTGGAAGTAAAACCGGCTCCAAATAGGCCGAAAGCAAAAAGATAACCCATCAGTTTTCCATGGCTTTGGCCAAGGCTCAGATATAAATTCTCAAAACTAAATTGATTGGCAACGCTCGTACCCACTATCAAAACAGCCATTGACACAAGCCCCCCAAGTAATATCGAAAACAGAAGTCCAGATCTAACAGACTTCAAATCTCTACCCTCTGCTAATCCAGAGCCCAAGAAAATGTTATAGGGAACAATGGTTGTGCCTATTAACCCCAAGACTATTAGAGTTGAACCTTCAGGCAGACTAGGAAGAAATAAGCCTTCTGCCACTTCTTGTAAGTTCAAGTCAACTTTTAAAGCAGCATAAAAGAACCCTATCCCCATTACAGCGACTAATGCTCCCAAAATCTGTGGGACAATTTTCGTTTTACCCAAAAAGAGTAAGAGAAAAGACACACTGGCGATGATAGTCGTAAAAACCCATTGAGGGATCTCTAGGTTCAGTAATGCCAAGCCTGAAATAGCACCTAAAATATTGCCTGCTTCGTAGGCTAAACAACCCAGAAATATGGAGATACCGATGAACCATGCCAATATAGATTTGGTGAATCGTTCTTTTATGAGCTGACCCAGGCTTTTTCTATTGACAATTGCCACTCTTGCCGCAGCCTCTTGCACTACAATGCAGGCAAACGTAGAAAACAAAAGCGCCCAAAGTAGTTGAAATTGATAATTGGCACCTGCCGATGCAGCTGTTGTGACTGTTCCTGGACCTATAAAAGCGGCCGCAATAACTAGCCAAAAAATGTAGTTCCAGAATTTAGACTTCATGCCGGAAGATAATAAATCTGGTTTTAATCCAGAATTGCCTCAATGATAATGCTTAGGTTCATTAATCCGTGGATAAGATAAATAGAGTTAGATAAGCTATCGGGTTTAACCCAATAAAAAACCAAGGTCTGCCGGATTTTTTAAAAACCAACCGGTGAGACTATAACGGCCTACGTTTGTTTCAAGCACTTCATGAGGGAGGCTTTCACTTTTGAATAGCACTATTCGTTTTCCAATAGGCTCAACCAACTTCTCTTCATCATTTACATAAAGCTTCAGTTCACCACCATCTCCTTTTTCCCAACCCTCATTAAGGTAGATGATCATAGATATCAAGCGGTTATTTCTCCCTTTAAACTGATCTAAATGCTTTTCGTAAAAAGAGCCTTTGGGGTAAAATGCGAGATGACATTCGTAGTCGGCTATTCCTAGGTAACAGTATCTGTTGAGTCTTGACATAAGCTCTTCGATTAACGGAAACACCGTTTCGAACTCCGTATCTACATTTTTCTCAAGCCAATAGACATGATCTCCCCTCCTGCTCTGATCCAAATGATGCTCAGCCAAAGCGCCAATACCAGCTGGATCGAATTCATCATGACCAAGTTTTTTTAGAAAAAACGATCTTATCTGTCCATAAAGGGCATCATCCAGAAAGTCATCAATGACAACGTAATCGTTTTCAGCAAGTGCATCAACCCAGTCAATCCACTGCTCCTCAGGAATATTATTCAATGGTTCGTCTACCAAAAAGACAGAACAAAAGTGGAAAGAACTTTTCAAATAATCTTTCACTAGAATGTGAAAATTGAGCGTTCTTACCTTAATTGAATTTTTATTCTTGCATATATGTCAAAACAGCATCTGGCCATCATTTTTGGAGGCAAATCTACCGAACACGAAATATCTATTCTTTCAGCTAAAAGTATCCTGAAACATCTGGACAGAAGCAATTATGAGCTTTTTGTTATAAAGATTGAAACCTCCGGTCACTGGAAGCTTTTAAATGAGCATGAAATAGATATACCAAACGCTGGTCAACTGGTAACCCTCGTTCCTGGAGACCCAAATGCAAAGTTAATTTCACTAGCTGATGGCTCATTGATAACAACCCTTGACGTGGCATTTCCTGTTCTTCATGGCCTTTTTGGAGAAGATGGAACCATTCAAGGCCTATTCAAAATGGTTGATCTGGCATTTGTGGGCTGCGATGTTTTAGCTGCTTCCTCTTGCATGGATAAGGATATTACAAAACGCCTACTCCGCGATGCAGGGATCAATATTGCACCATACATGATTGCCACCAATCAATATATTCCTGATTACAATGATGTTGAAAATGATTTAGGTTCTCCTGTTTTTATAAAACCAGCTAATCTAGGTTCTTCCGTTGGCGTTTTTAAAGTGAGCGGAAAGCAAGAATATGATTTGAAAATTAAGGAAGCCTTGAAGTATGACCATAAGGTACTGATTGAACAAAGTATTTATGGGAAAGAGGTTGAATGTTCCGTTTTAGGAAATGACGAACCCAAAGCATCTTTACCCGGTGAAATCATTACCAATACTGATTTTTATGATTTCGAATCTAAATATGTAGACTCCAACGCTTCCTCCACGCAAATTCCCGCCTCTATTACGGAAGAACAAATAGACGCGGTAAGGAAAATAGCAGTAAAAGCGTATCAGGCGATGACTTGCCAAGGCTTGGCCAGAGTTGATTTCTTCGTAACCAAGGAAGGCGAAATTCTAATCAATGAAATCAACACACTGCCTGGGTTCACAAGCATTAGTATGTACCCGAAAATGTGGGAAGCTTCTGGAATAGGATATGCTGAATTGTTGAACTTATTGATCGAACTAGCCATCAGTAAGCATGAAAAAGATGCTGCTTTGAATGTGAAAGCAAGAGAGGTAAAGTAAAGTGATGCTAGAGGTTGTTTCTAAATATATCGATAAGGTAAGCAAAGAAGAAATTGAGCAGGTCAATGCCTTGACAGACTTAACCTGGCCAGCAACTAAACCAAAAAAGTTTACCTCAGACAGCCGACTGATAGATTTTCACAATAGAAACCCTTCTAAAACTTGTCACTTTATTCACAGTAATGAAAATGTAGTTGGCTATGCAGAATCATTTCCCAGAGATATTGGTGTAAACCAACAGATCTTGACCATTTTGGGATTAGGGGCAGTTTGTGTTCATCCGACATTCCGAGGCAAAGGTTTAGGTGCTCAACTAGTAAGAGCAGCTTTTAGTCGGATTGATATAGGGGAATACCCTGTATCTCTGTTTCAGACTGGTGTTCCCGGATTTTATGAACTCTTAAACTGCAGAACTATCGACAATCGGATAATTAATTCTCATGGTAATGACCCATTAAAAAATCCTTTTTGGGATCCTCATGTAATGATTTATCCAAGTCAATTTGTTGGCTTTCAGTCTGAAATAGATTTATTAGGCCCAGGCTATTGAAAAAATTAAGATATTTTTTTTCTCCTATTGTTGACTTTTTAACAATAAGATTGAAATTGCTACCCAAATCGCATTTATTATGAGTACACCTAGTCCATCAAAACCACGCGTAATCAAAGATTTTGAAAAGCTTGAACTGAATATTCAAGAGCAAATAAAGCTTGAATATCCAGAGGGTTTTGAAGACAATCTTATCTACTTCACCAATAAAGAAGGTAAGAGAGTTTCTGCATTGCCATTCGAAACTGAAGAGAAATATTATCTCGTAAGAATGACCATTGAGGAAGCTCAACAAATCATTGAGGATGATGAGGATTACGATGATGATGGCAACCTGAAAGACGACATCAAAGAAGAGTATGCTGAAAAGCATGGCGAAGAAGAAGAGGACATCGAAGATGAATCATCAGATCCTTATGCCAACGATGCTGAAGATGAAGAAGATGATGACTAAATGAACGAAAGCCACTGAGGCTTGTTCATTAATAGAATCATTAGCTTATGAAAATCGGTATTCTTGGAGGAACTGGCATGTTGGGTCACCACATCGCCATTGAAGCTCAAATCAGACAATACGAAATAGTACTCATTCACAGAAAGGACACTGACCTAAACAAAGTCATTGACCTCCGTTATGAGTCGCGAGTTGCTGACCTTAATGATAGAGGTAGCCTCATTAAAGCCTTTAAAGGACTAGATGCCGTAGCCAACTGCGCAGCCTACTACCCCACTTCTCCTCGACCTTTAGCTCAAGAAATAAAGACAGCAAGGTTACAGATGAAGTTTTTCCTTGATGCAATAGCTGAATCGAAAGTAAGTAGAGCGCTTTATCTAGGAGGCGCTATTGCCTTACCAAAAGCCTTAAATGGATTAGCCAATGAAGAAGCTTCTTACGAGAAAGCTCCTGACAATACAGCTCCTTATGTACAGGTAAAGTGGCTCATGGATGATATGGCCAGAGATGCTGCTAAAGATGGTCTTCCCATTGTCATTGGAATTCCCTCCATGACTTTTGGTGAATATGATTTTGCCCCAACTACCGGCAGACTGATTGTAGAAATCGTGAACCAAAGCCTGAAAGCCTACATTAAAGGACAGAGAAATGTAGTTTCTGCCCGCGATGCAGGCAGAGGATTGCTTTTCGCGCTTGAAAAAGGAAAAATTGGCGAAAGGTATTTGATCACCGGAGAAAACACAGACATGGATACACTGGTATCTTCCATTTGTGAAAGGGCTGAAATTCCACCTTTGACCAAGACAGTGCCCCTGAACATGGCCAAGTTAGTTTCGAAGCTGCAAGAAACCAGGTATGCCCTGTTTCGAGGAGAGCTGCCCAAGCTAAGTTCTACCGCCATAGCGGTAATGGCTGGAGGCCAACACTTGGATGGCACAAAAGCCAAAGTTGAGCTAGACTACACGCCAAATTTCAACTTGAGAGATACTATAGACCGTGCTTACATCTGGTTTGAGAAAAACGGCTATTTCAAGAAGTAACTTCCAACCAATTTATTGATTTGACTGTCTAGCGTTTAAATGGTCAAACGAATGAAAAAAATCCTTTTATCTCTCGCCTTTAGTGCTCTATTGTTCTATTCCTGTGAGGATGATGGACTCTCCCCAAGCGATTGTGCAGAAGATCTAGTCTGCACTGAGGAGCTCAGGTATTTCACGTATAGCCCAACCGAAAATGGCGCTCCCCTTTTGTTAGATAATTATTATGTGAAGAATATTGATAATGGGAATATTTACTCTAACAGTACGCTAAATATATCATTGAATGAAGGGCAATATTTCTTGATCTCTGATGCTTGGATGAACGAAATTCAAAAATCAGGTACGATTATTCGCTTCTTTGGTGTAAAAAACAATCAGATTATTCTGCAAACAGAGTTTACCATCGGACATGATTGTTGCCACATAACTGCCATCAGTGGGCCTGTTGACGTTAAAGAAGATTAGTAATGAGCCAATTAGGC
>CAYGKL010000046.1:7173-22790 GCA_964350505.1 uncultured Roseivirgaceae bacterium
TTGGTGTAAAATACAATCAGCGTTTTCTGGATTCAGTGATTACCATCGGACATGGTTGCCACATAACTGCCATCAGTGAGCCTGTTGACGTTAAAGAAGATTAGTAATGAGCTAATTAGGCTATCCATTTTTTGATAACACTAATGAGCTGTTCTTTTTGAATTGGCTTAGTTAAGTAGTCTTTACAGCCAATCTCATAACATCGCTCTTTTTCATCTGCCATCGCATAGGCTGTTTGCGCAATGATTTTGGCCTGCGGATCATGTTTCAAAATGAAGCCCATGGCATCAAATCCATTCATAATAGGCATGCCTAAGTCCATCAGTACCAAGTCTATTTCTGGATGTTTTTTATAGAAATCAACTGCTTCTTTTCCGTTTTTAGCAAATATAAGTTTGGCTTCAGACTCTTTCAGTGTGATTTTAAAATACAAGCGAGCCGTAGTACCGTCTTCTGCTATTAAAATGGTTCTCCCTTTTAAAGATTTGGCCTTATGTGCTTTTTTCACTGAGACATTATCTTGCTTATCGGCTTCAATAAATGGAATTGTGAAGGTGAACTCTGTCCCAACATGAAATTCTGATTTGACAGAAATAGTACCTCCTAACTTTTCTACAATCCCTTTGCAGATCGCTAAGCCTAAGCCTGCGCCTGTATTGTATTTTCCGTTACTCTCAAGCTGTTTAAAACGATCGAAAACTAGCCCTAAATGTTCTTCCTCCATTCCAATCCCCTCATCTTTTACAAAGAATAATAGTTGCTTATCCAGAATGTCAAAGCCAAAAGTGATCGTTCCTTTTTCAGAATACTTTAATGCATTGCTCAGTAGGTTTGATAGTACTTGATTTAACCTACTTCCATCTGTGATAATCCTGAAGTCTTTGTACTGCTCTGGTACGACTGATATAAACTTAATACCATGTTTGCTATCGCTAATTTTAATTTCATCGAACATTTCATTCAGGTCCCTGATCAACTCGGCTACTTTACACTCTTTATGAATAAGCTTTATTTCATCAGACTCCATCTTAGCTAGGTCAATAATGTCATCGATCAAATTGAGGAGTTGTTTTGAATTTCGATCTATAATATCCAAATAGTGCTTCTGATCATCTTTAGATAAATCCTCATTTTTCAATAAATCAGAAAAGCCAATCACTGCATTCATAGGTGTCCTGATCTCATGGCTCATGTTAGCAAGGAAAGCAGATTTCATTTTATCTGATTCCTCTGCCCTTTTCTTAGCTACAATCAACTCATTTTCGATTCTTTTAGACTCCGTTACATCTCGAACAGCTCCCACCATAATACCTTCATCGACAAAAGGCTGGGAATTCCATGAGAACCATCTTGTTGAACCATCCTTATGTATATATCGGTTCTCAAATTGATAAATCTCTTTACCATCAATAAGTATAGATTTAACATTCAATGTTTTGTCCTTGTCATCTGGGTGGACAAAATCAATCCACGGCTTTTCGGTAAGTTCTTGAAGTGACCAGCCCAAAGTTTTCTCCCATGCTGGATTTAAATACTTGAAATAGCCATCGAAACCAGCTATACAAAACATATCGATTGCCATATTGAAAACTCTATCGCTGTCCTTTAACTTCTGCTGATAGGCTCTAGCTTGAGTTATATCTCTAAAAGAGGCAATAAAGACATCATCATTATTCTGATAAAGTTTAGTGGCATTCGCGAGCATTAACTTTTCATCACCAGACTTGGTTTGCATAGATATTGGGTACTCAAAAAGTTTGCCCTCTGTGAGCAACTTATTTACAGCCAAGCCAAATTCATCTTGGTTGAGGACCAAATTCTTTAATTTGATATTACCTTCTAAAAGCTCTGGCCTACTGTATCCGAATGTTTTGCAGAAAGCATTATTAACATCTATTCGATCCCCATTCTTTAAGTTAAGTAAGGAGATAGGGTCAGGCATGTTATGAAAGGCTTTTGAAAACTTCTCTTCACTAACTTTTATTTTAGCCTCGGCTTTCTTTTTGTTGGTAACATCTCGATTGATGCCTATGACCTGAATTAATTCCTTAGTCTCGTTGTAAAAAGGCACAGCAGACGCTTCAAAAATTCTTATATCCCCACTTTTGCGGATTATCCTAAATTCTACAGCATAACAAGATTCTCCTCTAAATATTCTTTCAAATTCCTTACTCACAAGATCAGAATCATCAGGATGAATAAATTCACGCCACTGATTTGCATCTCCAGTAAACTCTTCTCTGCTAAGACCATACATATTTAGCAACTCATTACTCCATTCTAGCTTACCCGTTGGTATGTCTAATATCCATTCACCAAGTTTTGCGGCTTGAACGGCAAGTTTCGCCCGCTGAAATTGCTTTCTCTCCTCGTATTCAGATTGCTTTTTTTCGGTTAGGTCTCGAATAGTGCCCACTAAAAATCTATCCCCTTCTTCATCTATATAACGTGTTTTCTTAGTAGATATAATGTGTTTTTTGTTTCCTCTAATTGTCAGAGTCTCCTCTTCAAAACTCTCTTCTCCAGTAGCAAGGACTTGGCGATCAACTTTAAAAAAATGATCTATCTCTTCTGGAGCAACTTCTTCAGCAAGTGTTTTTCCAATTATATCCTCTCTTGACATTGAGAATAGCTCACAAAAGGAATCATTAGCCAAGAGGAGCCTGCTTTCTACATCCTTCACAAATAAAGGATCTCCAACAGTATTGATGATTTTTTCTAAAAATTGCTGGTTTTTCTCGGCACTTTCCTTGGCCTTTATCAATTGTCTTTCTACCTCTTTTTTATCTGTAATGTCTTGAATAGCACCCGTCAACTTAACAGCAATGCCGTCTTTTAGTGTCGCAAAACCAGTAGTTCGAATATCAATTATTCTTCCTGTCTGTGTTTTTATTTGAAGTTCTAAATCGTAAGGCTCTCCGGTAACAGCTGTTTTTTCGAGGGATTCAAAAAGTATCTTAAAAGATTCAGGACTATAAAATCCCGCTGCAGATTCTACGGTTGGAGAAAACTCTTCTGGCTTAGTATCATGAATTCTGTAAGTCTCTGCTGTCCAATACAACTTGTTGGTAGTTAAGTCAAGTTCCCAGCCACCTACATGCCCAAGGGATTGGGTAGATTCAAGCAATTGATTGCTGCGGATCAAAAGATCTTCGGCCTCAGGGATTTCTTCTCTATCTAATGCATTGATTTCACTCATAGCGTACTATTTTTATTGATTTGCCAATAATCACGACCATTGGCTACAATTCTTATCGATTCAAGCCAACGTATGGCCTCCTCAGACCTTGATAAAGCCCCATTAATAGAAGAATGCTTATTGAATAACTCTTTAAGGTCAACATCTATTGATTGAGCAATCAACAAAACCGGAGTTGTCAAGAATTCTTCTTTTAGAAAATTAAAAAAGTCTTCCATTCCATTAGCACCCAATTCGGCATCCAAAAGAATTAAATCGAACTCATCTTCTATGAGTCTATTTTTCCAATCTTCATTCTGGTTACTGCTGCTTAATTCTATTTGAATTTCAGTTGGAAGTTTTTCTTTTACACTTTTCAAGGTTTCATTGTCATGATAGAGTAAATGCAAACTGTAATTGGTTCTTTGGTTCACAATAAACTCAAAAAGGCTATTGAGATAGGATTGAATTTGTACAAGATGATATTCACTATTTCCTGGAAAGTCTGGCCCTTTAACAATCTCTTGAAGCTTCAGCAACTCTTCTTCTAGCTCAATGGCACTCGTTATGCCCGCTGCACCAATCATTTGGTGTAGGTTTTCTCTGGCTTTAGAAATATTGTTTCGTTTTACAGCTTCGATGAGACTGATGAAGCATACATCCATTTCTCTGATGAAAACAGATAGAGCAAGCCAAGCACTATCGCCATAGGTATTGAAAATTTCCTGAAACCGACCTTTTTCCAGATTCATTTTTCTAAGCAAGGAAGGTTTGACAAAGCTTCTTTTAGTTCTTCAATACGAATAGGCTTGAAGAGATATCTAAAAGTATTTTTACGGAGAGATTGTGTAATAAGACTATCAGAACTCACGGCTGTTGTCACCACAACAGGAAGATTCTTGGTCTTAGGGTGTTCATAAATGACATCAATGATTAAATCCATCCCTGTTTTCTCGGGCATTTGCAAATCAACGAAGGCTACATCAAATTCATGCTTTTCTAATAACTCGACAGCATCCTCAAAATTTTGAGCCAAATAAATATTCTCTTTAGCAATTAATGAAGATAATTTTGTCCTGAGGTCTAGTAAGGCCGTTTGGCTATCATCTACAACTAAAGCTTTCACTTTCATAAATTGAATCTCAGCTTTCACAAGCACCTCCTTTGATTTGGTACTTTAATTTAACTACACTAAGGTCGTCATATAATACAATTTATAAGGTGACATAAGTCATACTTTCAAACACAAAGCCTTCTTAAAAAACTCTATAACACGAATCAATTCCTTTATACCTTTTAAGGTCAAGCCTATTTTAAAAAATTAATTTTCATTATATAGTTATATTTTTATGCTATACTCCCTGAGAAAATTAAGTTAAGACTGTCAAAAATATATAGCTCATTAATTCTGTATCATCTGCCAAAATGAGTTCATTTCCTTTTCTTAACTTCAAACCAAACTTGACGCATGAAATCAATAGATATTAATTGCGATATGGGAGAAAGCTATGGGAATTACATCATTGGCAATGATGAAGCAATTTTCCCATTTATCACATCGTGTAACATCGCCTGTGGAATGCATGCAGGAGATCCCTACCAGATAGAAAGAACAATAGATTTGGCCATTGAACATGGTGTACAAATTGGCGCTCATCCTGGTTACCCCGACCTTCAGGGATTTGGCAGAAGAGTGCTACCCATGAAACCTGAGGAATTAAGCTCTTATGTAAAGTTTCAGGTAGCTGCGCTTAAAAGTATGGTAGAAAGTAAAGGACATGAATTAAGGTATGTGAAACCGCATGGAGCTCTTTACAATGAGATGGCGGATAACACCACAGTGGCTGAAACAGTAATAAAAGCCATAAAAGCCATTGATCCAAGATTGAAAGTTATGGGGCTTGCAGGAAGCCACGTGAAGAATGTTGCCGAATTACTGAACATGAACTTTATACCCGAGGCTTTTGCTGATAGACAGTATGAAGCCAATGGCAAACTACGCTCAAGAAAGTTGGAAAACGCAATTTTGGAAGATGCCGAAAAGGCCGCTGAACAAGTGATCTCCATTTCAAAAAACCGAACGGCCTATAGTTTAGATGGAGTGGCCATTAGCATCGATGCTAGTAGTTTTTGTATTCATGGAGACAATCCATCGGCAGTAGCAATTCTGCAACAAATCACTGAGCGATTGGAGAAAAAAGGAATCAGTAAAAAGCACTTCTAAATGAAAATTCAACCTTTTGGTGACAGGGCGTTATTAATCTCTTTTGAAAAAAAGATTGACGCTGCTATCAATCAAGAGGTAATCAACCTTTATCAAATCTTGAAGGAGAGTCAAAAGTTCACTTTCCTTACCCCTGCTTATTGTAGCCTCACAGTGGGAATTGATCGCACCCAATTCACTATCTCAGAAGCCACAGAGCTTGTAAGAAGTCTATCTACTACCAAGATCGCAAAGAATAAAACAGCTCAAAAGACAATCACCATCCCTGTTTGCTATGACGATTCCTTTGCGCTAGATATCCAAGAAGTCTCAGAGCTTTCAGGATTGGCTAAAGAGAAAATCGTTGAGCTTCATACTGCGACTGAGTTTCGTGTTTTCATGCTTGGCTTCGTGGCTGGCTTTGCTTATTTGGGATCATTGCCTGATGAAATGGCGGTTCCTAGAAAAAAGACACCAAGAAAATCTGTACCAAAAGGCGCGGTTGGTTTGGCAGGCCATCAAACTGGTATTTATCCAGTTTCTGCACCAGGTGGTTGGCAGATTATAGGTCAGACACCGCTTAATATGTTCGATACGGAAATGGATCAGCCTAACCTCTTGCATCCAGGAGATTTAGTCAAGTTCAGACCCATTTCAATGGATGAATTCAAACTCATTTCCATTAAGGTGGAAACCGGTATTTATGAAACAGAACTGGAGGTGAAAAATGTCTGATACTTTTTCCATCAAGGTCATGAAGCCCGGACTCTTCACATCCATTCAAGATTTGGGAAGAATTGGTCATCAAGACGCTGGCATTCCTTTCGGAGGTGCCATGGATAAGGAAGCGCATAAAATAGCCAATGAATTGGTAGATAATCCTCACCATACACCCACTTTAGAAATCACCCAAATTGGACCTGATTTAGTGTTTGAAGGCACTGGTCAGATAGCGATCACAGGAGCAGAAATGATAGCTGAGCTCAATGGTAAGCTAGTTCAGATGTATCAAACCTTAGACATTAAAAGCGGAGATCATCTGATATTTCATCACACTGATTTAGGTTGTAGAACTTACATGGCCGTGCGCGGTGAATGGCTATCTCAAAAGTGGCTCGGCAGCTTTAGTGCTGTTGCCAACTTAATGAACATTGAAGGAGTTCCTAAAATCCTGAAAGCAGGAACTGAAATTCAGGTGAAGACTACCAATTTTATTGAACAACGCACCTATCCGCTTCATCTTAGACCAGTATATTCATCCTGTTACATCATTAGAGTGGTTACCGGACCAGAATTTGAGCAATTCAAAATTGAAAACATTCAGTCGTTCTTTCAAACCATTTTCATAGTCAGCCCTGATTCGAACAGGATGGGTTATAGATTAGAAGGGAAAATTGAAGACTATGAGCCAGCAGGTGAAGAAATCTCATCAGGTATTGTAGAAGGCACTGTTCAAATCACCAACTCAGGGCAACCTATTATATTAACAGCTGATGCTCAAACCACAGGTGGATACCCAAGAATTGTGAATGTGGTGAGTGATGATTTATCTATTGTCTCACAGATGAAATCGGGAGACGAAGTGAAATTCATGTTAGTCAGTTTATCTGACTTATAAAATATGATAGGGCTCTCTCCGTATGAAAAAGCCCCAATCAACCTTAAACTAAAACTACTAACTAATTATTTATCTGATAATAAGCAGTGCCATTCAATTCTGACAGTAAATCTGCTTGTCTCAAAAGCCTTAATTGATCTGCATTAAGATTACCTTTTTCTCCATCGACCAATAGCTCGTTATTTTCACCGTAAACTTTAATGTTTTCAATCACATCAAAATGCACAGTGTTTTCAAGAAAGAATTGATCAACGTAGGCATCAACCTGAGCCAGATAATCATCATCGTACTCAATAGACTCCTCTACTTTTATGACTGAGTCGTTTTTCGATACTAGATTTGTATTGGTAATTATTGGAGTAGCTGCTGAAGTGAGAATAATGCCTGCTAACAAAACTGCTATGGCTACTGAGATTCTTAATTTTAACATTTTCATCGTTGTTTGATATTTTGAGTTCCGCCCGAAAGCGGTTGATTTGACCTAAAACTGACCACGTTTTTGACCTACCATTCTCTTTCCAATTGGTATGCCAAAAAATAATATATACTGATTATCAGTAAGTTATACGGCATTAAGCATAATCATTTGCTCAGATGTGTACGGAATCGTTCATACAAGTGAACACTTTTGTCCATTAGAGCGCTACTCTGGGCATTTTTATCGATTCACTATCACATTAATTTTTCATGAATTAACTTGCATCACGATATGAGAATACCGCCTGCGCCCGACCTTAGTGAAATCAATTATACGCTCGAAGACAACAAGATTGCCAAATACCCATTGGCACAAAGAGATGAATCTAAACTCCTAACTTATAAAGCGGGTAAAATCGAAGATTTGCGCTTCAAGCAGCTTTCTGCAACACTCCCAGAAGGAAGCTCATTATTCTTTAACAATACCAAAGTAATTCCGGCAAGACTCTTCTTCAATAAAGAAACAGGAGCTCAAATAGAGATCTTCCTGCTCAACCCTGTAAGTCCGTCTCATATCATCAGCATTATGATGGAAGAAACAGGAGCCGTTGTTTGGGAATGCATGGTGGGTAACTTCAGAAAATGGAAAGAAGACACTACGCTTACAAGAGAACTTGAGCATGCCAATGGTAGCTTAGAAATAAGCGCCAAAATTATCGATCGAGAAAGCAAAAAAATAGAATTCAGTTGGTCGGATCATAGCCTTTCTTTTGCTGAGATAGTTGAATTATGCGGTAAAGTGCCACTTCCTCCTTATCTGAACAGACAAGATGAACCAGAAGACAAGGAGAGATACCAAACTGTGTATTCTAAACATGAGGGTGCCGTGGCTGCTCCAACGGCTGGTTTACATTTCACAGATGAAGTTTTAGCACAGTTGAAAGAAAAAGGAGTTAGTTTGAATTACCTCACATTGCACGTAAGCGCTGGCACCTTCCAACCCATCAAGGCTGAAGATGCTCGTGAACACAACATGCACTCCGAACAGGTGGAAGTAAACATTGACACCATACAAGCTGTAATAGACTCAGAAAAAGTAATTGCCGTGGGAACCACTTCCATGAGAACCTTAGAAAGTCTCTATTGGTATGGCATTCGGCTGATGCATGGCAATGAAGACTTTTCCATAGAGAAATTGGAGCCTTACAGTTATGAAACTACCCTTCCCTCGAGAAAAGAAGTATTTCAGCATATTCTGAATTGGATGGAGGAGAAAGAAGTGAATGTTATTGCTGGCAAAACTGAAATCTTTATCATTCCGGGTTATAAGTTTCAGGTCTGTGATGGATTGATTACCAACTTCCATCAACCGGGGAGTACTTTGATGCTTTTGGTTTGGGCATTTATTGGCGAACAGTGGAAAACAGTCTATCATCACGCTCTCAATAATGATTATAGATTTCTCAGCTATGGAGACTCATCGATATTACTGCCCTAAATAAATTAAAAGTTATCTATATTCAAGCATGATTCAAGAGACTAGCGAGGAAGAAATTTCGGCCTACGATGGCTTCATCGATTTTATCAATAGCAACATTCCTGTTATTGGGGAGCCCTTTACCCTGCTTGGCGAAGAACTTACCGCCACACATATTATCGTTCCGATAGTAATATTGATTCTCTCTAATATTATCGGCAACATATTCAGGTCGCTACTCATCAATAAAATTTTACCTCGGTATATAGAAGATCGAAAGACAATACTTTCACTCGGAAATACCACTAAGTATACAGTGCTTATTATCGGACTCACTATCGTTTTTTCCGTCATTGGGCTTGGCAGCGATTCTAGTCTAAATATTGCCTTGTTTGGGAAAGAAGATAATGAGGTGAGGCTCTTCAACTTACTTCGATTTGGCTTCCTCTTCTTTCTATTGATCTTCTTTACCCGCAAACTGAAATCTGTTTTTGTACATCAGATTTTAACCAAGTACACCACAGATATTGGGGTTAGCCAGTCTATTGGCACAATTGTACAGTACATGGTGGTGGTTGCCGGTGCTTTCATCATCATCCAGAACGTAGGCATCAACCTAGGCTCACTCAATGTACTAGCGGGTGCCTTAGGTGTTGGTATTGGTTTTGGCTTGCAGAACATTGCCAACAACTTCATTTCAGGCCTAATCATTCTTTTTGAAAGGCCGATTAAAGTGGGCGATAGAATTGATGTGGGTGGAGATGTAGCAGGCGATGTGGTTAAAATTTCTGCTAGAGCCACCATGATCAATACTAATGATAATATTTCAGTGATCGTACCTAACTCTGAATTCATCAATCAGAGAGTTATCAACTGGAGTCATAATGATAGAAATATTCGTTTCCATGTCCCTGTGGGTGTTTCTTATAATGAAGACCCTGCTAAGATTAAGGCCATTCTTCTTGATGTAGCTGAAAAAAATCCCGATGTTTTGAAAACACCCGCTCCAGAAGTTCTTTTTAAAGAGTACGGAGATAGTTCATTAAACTTTGATTTAATGATTTGGACGAGTACATATATAAGCAAACCAAAAATGCTTACCAGTCAACTTTACTTTTCTATCTTTGAGAAGTTTAAGGAGCACAACGTAGAAATTCCTTTCCCACAAAGAGACTTACATATAAGGTCAGGCTTACCAATAGAAACCATAACTAAATAATCGTTTTCTCTGTAAACAACATTTTATTGTATTGCGCATGAATGAATTGTTTAATTTCGCACCATTCAAAATTTGAATAAATGAGGGTAATTATTGCGGGCGTTGGAAATGTTGGCTTTCACTTAGCCAAATTGCTATGCCAAGAAGGTCAAGACATTGTGCTGATCGATCAGGCAGCAGACAAACTGAAAATGGCCGCTAATCAAATAGATGCGGTAACTATTAAAGGAACCTCTACCTCCTATTCTGTTTTAGAAGAAGCTGGTGTTTCTGAAGCTGACTTGTTGATAGCAGTTACCTCCTCTGAAGAGGTTAATATTGCCACTTCCATCATTGCTAAGCATCTTGGTGCCAAAAGAACCATTGCCAGAATCTCGAATACCGAATTTCTCTACAAGAAAGACAAACTCAATCTAAAGCATTTAGGAATAGATGACATCATTTCGCCAGAGTCATTGGCAGCCAAGGAAATTAAACGCCTACTGAAGGAAGTCGCTATCACCGATAGCTTCGATTTTGAAAAGGGCTTACTTCAGTTGATTGGAGTGAATATAGAGCCGAAGAGCCCACTCATTGGAAAGTCTATGGTAGATGTTGCCAAGATCAACCCCGATCAGGCCTTTATGACTGTGGCCATTCTAAGAGATAATGAGACTATTATTCCATACGGAGACACCTTTTTCCAAGAAAACGATCATGCTTATTTTGTTACCCAGCCTGAAAGTGTTGAAAAACTACTTTTCTTAGCTGGCAAAAAGAAAGAGGGTGTGAAAAGCCTAATGATTTTAGGTGGATCTAGGGTCGGTTTTCATGCTGCCAAGATTTTGAGTGCGCGTTATAATGTGAAACTCATAGAAAGAGATTCTCAGAAGTGCTTCGAATTGGCAGATCAATTGCCAGACGCCATGGTGATTAATGGAGATGGTAGGAATGTTGAGCTTTTGACCGAAGAAGGCATCAATGAAATGGATGCTTTTATTGCAGTCACTGGAGACTCTGAAACCAATATTATTTCTTGTCTCGTTGCCAAAAAGCTAGGTGTAAAGAAAACCATCGCCATGGTTGAGAATATGGATTATATCCACCTTTCTCAAAGCATTGGTGTTGACACCATGATCAACAAGAAACTCATTGCAGCCAACTTTATCTTCCGCCATGTTCGTCAAGGCGAAGTGGTTTCAATTACAAGTATTCATGGTGTAGATGCAGAAATATTAGAGTTTGAAGTTCAGGAAAATTCCAAAATCACCGAACATCAACTAAGAAACTTGCAATTTCCTAAAGCAGCCATTATCGGTGGTGTCATTAGGGATGGAAAGGGACTCACTACTCCAGGTAATTTCAGGTTTCAAGCCAAAGACAGAGTGGTTGTACTTTCTAAACCAGAATGCATCAAAAAGGTCGAATCATACTTTATTTAATAACTTGTAGCCTGCATGTTTAACTACAAGGTAATCGGTAACATATTGAGCATTCTTCTCTTCATTAATGGAGGGTTTATGCTGCTTTGCTTACCTGTTTCACTCTATTATGGGGAAGCGGACTGGATCTCAATTGTTATTTCCAGTGGCATCACCCTATCAGGAGGGTTTTTACTCAAATACCTTACCCGAAACGTTAAGAATAAAGAACTCAAAAAAAAGGATGGCTACTTAGTTGTAACAGCAGGCTGGATTGTGATGTCCTTCTTTGGCGCACTTCCCTACCTTATCAGTGGTGCAATTCCTTCATTAACAGATGCTTTTTTCGAAACAATCTCTGGATATACAACCACTGGAGCTTCCATATTAACAGACATAGAAGCTGTTTCTAAAGGTATTCTATTCTGGCGAAGCCTTACCCAGTGGATCGGTGGTATGGGAATTATTGTACTTGCCCTGGCTATTCTTCCTTTCTTAGGCATTGGAGGTATGCAGCTTTTTGTGGCAGAGGCACCAGGAATTACACCGGATAAACTTCAACCTAGAATACAGGAAACTGCAAAGCGGCTCTGGTACATTTATGTTGGGCTAACCCTAACAGAAGCTGTTCTCCTTTACGTTGCTGGTATGGGGGCATATGATGCCATCAACCATAGCTTAACTACCATGGCTACAGGTGGCTTCTCTACTATGAATGCTAGTTTACAGGGGCAACCAGCTGCCATTCAATATATAGTGATTGTCTTCATGTTTTTAGCTGGTACAAGCTTTACGCTCACCTACTTTGCTCTTAAACGTAACTTTAAGAAGATCACTAAAAATGAAGAATTCATCGTTTACTTCATCTTTACAATTGTAATCACGCTCATTGTTACAGTTGCTCTAATTGTAGTTACTGACTATGGTATTGAGAAGTCTTTCAGAGATGCCCTTTTCCAAGTAGTTTCCATCATTACTACCACAGGTTTCGTTTCTGCAGATTATACTGCTTGGGCTCCTTTCCTTTCCGTATTGTTCTTTATCCTACTTTTTGTGGGAGGTTCTGCTGGGTCAACAGCTGGCGGAGTGAAGGTAATTCGACATGTAGTACTTTTCAAAAACTCCTTTCTTGAACTGAAAAGACAATTGCACCCATCAGCTGTTATTCCGGTAAGAATTAGCGGGAAGGCTATTGAGCAAAACATTGTATTTAACGTGCTTGCATTCATCATGATCTACATACTAGTTTTCCTTGTGGGTGTTACCCTATTATCATCGATGAATGTGGGCTTCGATACTGCATTTGGAGCAGTTGCCACTAGTTTGGGTAATGTTGGTCCGGGAATTGGCGATGTAGGGCCCGTAGATAACTTCTCAGGTATGCCTATGGCTGGAAAATGGTTGTTGGCATTTCTTATGCTCTTGGGGAGGCTAGAATTGTTTACAGTATTGATGCTACTTTCTCCTTATTTCTGGAGAAAAAGGTAAAATTTAAAAACCAAAAAGACCTTTCTTCTCTTCAATCTTAAAACCAGCTTCTTTCACTAGGTCAATCACTTCTTGCTTATCGAGGCCCACTCCTTGCACCGTGAGCTTCTTATCTTTTGAATCTGTATCTACTTCCCAGTGATTAATTGTAGTTGCTTTCTCTAAAAACGGAGTTACAGTAGCTATGCAGCCACCGCAGTTGATATTTGTTTTAAATACTACCTTCTTCATTTTGTATTCTTCTATTGTGTAGATTTACAATCTTAGTTCGTATCGCTAGACATCTAGCGATACAATTCTTTCACAAATATAGTTCAACCATTGACCTTTTCAGAACTTAATCTACATCCTGATGTGCTTTCTGGCCTCGATGCCATAGGCTTCTCTAATCCTACTCCTATACAAGAACAAGCAATCCCTCCTATTCTAGAAGGGAAAGACATTATTGGTTGTGCGCAAACAGGAACAGGAAAAACTGCGGCATTTCTATTGCCATTAATGCATAAAATCTGTTCTGAAGGCATTGAGGATGACCATGTGAATTCCATCATCATTTGCCCAACCAGGGAGCTTGCTATTCAAATTGATCAGCAATTGCAAGGCCTGAGCTACTTTACTGGAGTTACCTCAATCCCAATATATGGCGGTGGCGATGGTGATGCATTTACTCAAGAAAGGAAAGCGCTAAGCCATGGCACTCACATTGTAGTGGGAACCCCTGGAAAGCTCATCTCGCATTTGAATTTGGGTTATGTGAATGTAAAGCATCTCAAAAACCTTGTGCTAGATGAAGCAGATAGAATGCTCGATATGGGCTTCATGGATGACATTAAGAAAATCATTTCATTTCTGCCTAAGGAACGTCAAAACCTCTTATTCTCGGCCACCATGCCGCCTAAAATCAGGACATTGGCAAAGGAGATCCTCTCTGATCCTTTCGAAGTGAGCATTTCGGTTTCCAAACCTGCCGAACGAGTAACTCAGGTTGCAATTTTGGCTTACGATGCTCAGAAAATCGAAACCATAAAGCACTTGCTTCGCTACAATGATGTACCAAGTTTAATCATGTTTGCTGGCACTAAAATTAAGGTAAGGGAAATAACAAAAGCCTTACAGAAAGAGGGTCTAGATGCTAAGGAAATATCAAGCGATCTAGAGCAAAAAGACAGAGAAGAAATTCTTAGAGCATTCAAGAATAAGAAGTTGCAGATCCTTGTAGCTACAGATGTCATCTCAAGGGGAATAGACGTAGACAACATTGATATGGTCATTAACTATGATGTACCTAATGACCCTGAAGACTATATTCATCGAATTGGAAGAACGGCAAGAGCTGCTTCCGAAGGAGAAGCAGTTACATTCATCAACCCCGATGATATGTATAAATTCTCACGCATAGAAGCCATGATGGAAGCTGAGGTGAGGAAAATTCAACCTCCGGCAAGTATTGGAGAAGGACCAGAATATAATCCTAAATCAAGAGGCAAATCGTTTGGGGGAAGAAAACCCTATGGAAAAGGCAGAAGGTAATCCTGCGCTGTCAGACCTATTATCTTTTAGAATAGCTGTTCAATCTTGCTAAGGCATTATCGCTCAGTAGATTCATTTGCCGTACAAGTCTAAATTTGATTCATTCTTCATTTTAGAGAAGTATGAATTCCAAAATAGTAGAGATTAGTAAGGTCAAAAACTCAGAATACACTTTTTAAACTAGTTTTATTGTACACTTCAGGTGGCTTCTTTGGGAAACAAAGAAACTTTTTGAGCGTCTTGACAATAGTACATTACGGTCAAACTCAAATCAACTCATTATGAAAAACCTCGCATATGCTTTTCGAGTACTCCTCAAAAACAAGTTCTATGCTTTCCTTAACATTTTCGGGCTTGCCCTCGGATTAGCAGTTAGCATTATCATTTTGCTCTATGTTCAGAGCGATCTCACCTTTGATAAGTCTCATGAAAAATGGGATCAGGTCTACAGGGTTGAATCAAAGTTCTACATACCACCGAAGAACGATGAGTTCGCTCTGACATCTCAAGGTTTAGCAGAGATGATGCAAGATGAATACCCTGAAATTCAAGCATTTACCAGGGTGCAGAGCGCAGGACAACTACTCTTCAGAATAGATGACAACAACTTCTATGTGGACGACATGTACTTTGCAGACTCCACCATGTTCGAATTATTTACTCATAAATTCCTTCAAGGTGATCCAAAAACAGCCTTAGTAGAACCTAGAAGCTTAGTCCTAACAGAAAGTACCGCAAAGCAGCTTTTTGGCAATAGAAACCCGCTGAATGAACTAGTTAAAACAGATGCCAATACATTCACAGTCAAAGGTGTCATTGAAGATGTGCCAGACAACGTACACCTGCGGTTCAATGGACTTATTTCATATACTACTATTACTTCTGGCCAGCCACCGCTTGATGCGCAACAACGCACAGGCCAACTTTGGAACATTGGCACCTATTCTTATGTGCTATTGCCTAAGAATTACGAAGTGAGCAATATTCACAACCGCTTCCATGAGTTTTTTGATAAGTATATGGCTCCAATTGCACAATTGGCTCCATCTCTTAGAGAAGCCAGCTTTGAGGCAAGGTTAGTTCCTCT
>CAYGKL010000046.1:22890-24805 GCA_964350505.1 uncultured Roseivirgaceae bacterium
TTTGTCTATTTGGTCCTCTATGGCACCAATGTTAATGACATACTAGGTAAAAACCTTTCCCTAGATTGGGCTAGCAATCCAATTTTGCTTTTTGGTTCTATAGGTATAACCGTTCTTTTAGGCGTACTATCAGGCCTCTACCCTGCCTTCTACCTTTCGGCCATCTCAGTGATTACGGCAATGAAAGGCTCAGTAAAAACTGGCCCAGGAAGTATATTCCTAAGAAAAGTATTGGTAGCCTTCCAGTTCTTTGTTTCTATCGGTGTTGTAATTGCCACGTTACTCATGGGTAATCAGATCAGTTTTATGAGATCGAAGGATCTTGGCTTCAATAAGGATAATGTGATCATCATACCAACTCGTGATACTTTGGTTAGTCGTAAACTAAATGTAATCCAGAATGAACTCAGAGAGAATCCAAACATCATTGATGTCACCACCTCTACTGGATTATCTGTTAGCAATGCTAATTCTGTAGGGAACCGATTAATCGGTGGAGGTCGTCAAGTAATGATGGTAGAACAGCCTGACACACTGATGAAGACAGATACTTACAACATCATGTTCATCGGTGAGAACTTCGTGAATGCTATGGAAATGGAAATTGTGGCGGGACGTGATTTTGATGAAAGCATACCAACTGATTTAAGCAATGGAGTTCTAGTCAATGAATCAATGGTAGAAGCCATGGGTTGGGGAGAAGATGCAATTGGCAAAAAAGTGATGAATGCTGGCCCAAACACTCCTGTAAGTCGTGTGATTGGGGTGGTAAAGGATTTTAACGCCTTCTCGCTGCACGTAAAAGTTGAGCCCACAATCATCCTTCGATATGAGCGGTTTGGCAGTGTAACCCAAGTACAGCCCTCTGTTGTCATCCATGCTAAAGCTGGAACCATGCAGCAGACGCTTGACTACTTAGAAAACAAGTATGCAGAATTAGACCCTAGCCATCCATTTGAATATGGATTGTTAGACACTCAAGCTGAAAACCTTTATAAGTCTGATGAAAGACAAAGCAAACTGACTGCAGCGCTTTCATACATCTGTATTCTTATCAGTTGTCTTGGCTTACTTGGACTCTCTAGTTTTACAACCGCTACAAGGATCAAAGAAATTGGTGTGAGAAAGGTATTGGGTGCCACAGTGCCTCAATTGGTCTACCTTATCTTTAGAGACATTATGCTGTTAGTGCTGGTCGGTTTTGTAATTGCCACTCCAGTGGCCTACTTATTGGTTCAGGATTGGCTACAGGTATTTCAATACACGATGGACTTGCCTACAGTGATTATAGGAGCAGCAGCTATTGCTGGAATATTGGCAATGTTAATAGCCTTCTTAACCGTTAGCTTCCATTCCATTAAAGCTGCTCAGCAAAACCCTGTAAAGGCTTTGAGGTATCAATAAAGGTTAGACTTAAAGGAAAGTCGTCAGACTTCAGTGATTTAGAGAAAAGGCTTCCAAATGGGAGCCTTTTTATTTTCCAGTTGTTTGGTCAATGATTTCGGCTGACGACTAAAAGCAAGTTCAACATGTTTAAAACAAAAAACCCCTGACCTAGGGCCTGGGGTTCATTGCGGAGAGAGGGGGACTGCTTTTGATTTAGCCATTTGACGCTGAATATCAGTTAATTAAGTTTATAAAAGTATTGTGACAACCGAGGACACCCCATTTTCTAGGCAATTGACGTGCCTTATGTGACAATGCGTGACAACTTTTTTTCGAATTCAATAAGTTATTTTAAATGCGTTCGAGATGTTAGAACGATATGATAGATCAAGATCCCACTACACAACCTCATTAAGAAAGACACCAATGAACTCAATGACCCACCCTGATAGTCTAAGCTATGAGTGGGTAGAATAGTATAAAAATAAAGTTCACAGGCCCCTAAAAAAGAATCCCATGTGAAATATCC
>CAYGKL010000047.1:0-23625 GCA_964350505.1 uncultured Roseivirgaceae bacterium
ATGAAAATATTTGAGTTGTTATCTGGGTCAATAGAAGAAGCCGCATCCACAAAAGGAGCGCGATAGCTCATTTCGATAGGGTTGAAGTATTTTCTGCCTGGAGCATTCATCACATAACTCACTGAGCCACCAAGTCCGTTGACGTATTGCTCAGCTGTCATATTGCCCGATCTGGCTCTGAACAGGTTGGTGTAATAGCTAGTGAAGCCTTCTGCAAACCAAAGCTCACCACTCATGTTGGCGTCTTCAAAATCGAATGGCTCCAAAGAAGCAGGACGGATTCTCTCTACATTCCAAGAGTGAAAAAATTCGTGCGACATGGTGCCCATTGAGGTATTCCCCAAAGGCCTGTCCAAAGGCTTTCCTGAAGTTACAAAAGTAGAGTTTCTATGTTCCATACCATCTCCACTTGCATTGGGCATATAGCAAGAAAGGAAGGTATACTCGCTATAGTCGTACTTAGGTAGCTCACCGAAAACAGCTTTCTGCTGCATCACTATTTTCATCACCTCTTCGAAATAGGTATCTACTTCTGCATCTGTCGCCTGTGTATGAAGCGCTAAACGAATATTTTGCCCATCAACTTTTCGCTCTCGCATATGTAAGTCAGCAATTTCAATTGGGCTATCCATAAAGTAATAATTGTCTTTGGCCTCGAAGGTATTGTTACCAATACTTTTCAACTGTGTAGCTACTTTCCAATTCGCTCCTGCTGGCAGATTAAACTTCACTCGAACAGGTCTATGCCTGATATTTCTGGCCCAAACAAAGGTGGCCGGTATGTTCAAGTGAGCATGCAATTCATCGATGCCTGAGTAGGTTCCTCCAGCTCTGTTTGCGAATAAGGTATACTCAAAGTTGACTGTTCCATCATGTCCTGAAACATCCCATTGATGAGGATTAGGACGCGTTACTGGCAAAGGATTCCCCTTGCTGTCGGTGGCCTTGACCGAGTACACATTCTTGGCAAACTCATGCACGGCATAGCGGCCAGGGGAGCTACGGCTCATGCGCACTTCCAGCACTTTGTTTTCCAGCTTTAGGAATTTGACCTTGATTTTAGCTTCATGATGCACCCTGTTATCGAAAGAAACCTCATAATTGGTATAGGTCTGGGCATTCAAGAATGCGGTGAAACAGGAAATCAGTAAAAAGATAATTAGGTGTTTTTTCATTGTCTATGAGTTTTTGAGAGCCCATCAATTTGAGGGGGTAAAATTTAAATTTAGTCCTAAAAAAGTTTATCCAAGCGACAATCGAAATCAATTCGATGGATAAACCGCACGTACTTCAATTTCGATCAACATATCTGGATTTACCAAAGTATATACTCCAATGGTCGATCGGGCTACTTTATTGGGGTTGTTTGCATTGTTGAAGAATTCACCATAGGCCTTGAACCAGCCGTCAAAATCGGGTTTGTTGTCATTCATCGGGTCGGGAGCCACATAAACTTTCATGGCCACTACATCCTTCAGGCTTAGGCCATCTTCAGCTAAATATTCTTCGATACGTTTCAATGCACTCACGCTCTGCTCATAAGTATTTCCAAAGCGTTCACGATCGCCAGCCGGTTTGCTTTCATCTTTTGGGTAGGCTACAATGCCACTAGCAAAATACATGTCACGTTCAGCTGGCACTTTAACACCCTTTAAGATGGGTGCGCCTTCTCGGTCAAAACGAATTACTTCTTCTACTCTATGGTCGTCATCATCATGATCTTCCTCTTCACATGAAAAGAAGCAAAGGGGTATAAAGAGGCAAATGAGTAAGAATTTCGACTTCATATTTTTAGGGTTTGAACGAAGATACAAATAGTGTCATCAAAATGGCTTTGGTAAATAAGCTTTACCGTGCGTATCTTACTCATTCAACCATAAACTAGTCCACTATGAAAACTATCCGAATTGTAGGCCTACTGCTCCTTTCAATATTTTTTCTGACCCCAGAATCATTTGCTCAAAAACGAAAAAGAAATCAGGGGCCAACAGGAATTTCTTATGACACGACCTTGTATAATGCCATGGAATTTAGGCAGGTTGGCCCATTTCGTGGAGGAAGAGCTACTGCTGTCGCTGGTGTAGTGCAAGACCCGATGACCTATTATATGGGTGCGACTGGTGGTGTTTGGAAGACAGATAATGCTGGAGAAAGTTGGTACAACGTGTCGGATGGTTATTTCAACACCGCCTCGGTGGGAGCCATAACGGTATCGGAATCAGATCCTAATGTAGTTTATGTAGGTATGGGGGAAGCTCCAGTTCGTGGTGTAATGACTTCACATGGGGATGGTGTTTATAAATCCACAGATGGTGGTAAAACTTGGTCACACATGGGACTGGAAAAGACTCGACAAATTTCAAAGATTGTGGTTGATCCTAGAAATCCAGATATAGTGATCGTTGGTGCGCAAGGGAGTCCTTATGGTGCCACAGAAGATCGAGGTATTTATCGCTCTGAAGACGGAGGGGCTACTTGGACGAAAGTTCACTATGTAGATGAGAACTCAGGTATCAGTGACCTAAGCATGGACATGACAAACCCGCGCATCATTTATGCGGCCTATTGGGACCATAGAAGATTTCCTTGGAAAGTACAGAGTGGAGGCCCAGGCAGTGGACTTTGGAAGTCGGTCGATGGTGGTAAAACTTGGAATAAAATGACCGAGGGATTACCAAAAGGAGTGATGGGTAAAATGGGTATCTCCGTTTCTAGGGCTAATCCTAATAAAGTTTGGGCGATTATTGAAGCTGAGAATGGCGGTCTTTATCGTTCAGATAATGGTGGCAAGAATTGGAGGCTGATCAATCCCGATCGTTTATTACGCGCCAGATCCTGGTACTATATGCACATTTTGGCACATCCGACCGATCCAGAATCAGTCTTTGTTATGAATGCTCCATTGGTGCAATCCACGGACAATGGAAAAACCTTTGTGAATCTCAACACACCGCATGGAGATAACCACCAAACTTGGGTAAATCCTGAGCATCCGGAATACATGATCAATGCTAATGATGGTGGCGCCAACGTGTCTATTGATGGTGGTAAAAACTGGTCGACCCAAAATAATCAGCCAACGGCTCAATTCTATCGGGTCAATGCAGACAACCAATTTCCTTACAGAATCTATGGTGGGCAACAAGATAATAGCTCAGTTTCCATTGCCTCGAGAGTAGATGGTGGAGGAATTTCCAATGAAGATTTTTACCCGGTTGGTGGTTGCGAAAGCGCTTATTCTGCCTTCGATCCGAACGATCCGAAATACATTTACTCTGGTTGTTACCAAGGCATTATTGACGAATGGAATGCCAAGACAAAACAAACTAAGGATGTTATGGCCTATCCTTTTCAGGGATTGGGAACTAACCCAGCCAATGCACCTTATCGTTTCAATTGGAACGCGCCAATTATCGCGTCAAAGCATGACCCATCGGTAATTTATCATGCAGGGAATAAGCTTTTGAAGACAACTAATCGAGGTATTACTTGGGAAGAAATCAGCGATGATTTAACTAAGAATGACTCAACGCACATTGGTTGGGGTGGTGGCCCAATTACCAATGAAGGAGCAGGTGGAGAAATTTTCCATGTCATTTATTATGTGGCAGAATCGCCTCATACACCAGCTGTAATTTACACTGGTGCCGATGATGGTCTGATACATGTGACTAGAAATGGTGGCCTCACTTGGGCTAATATTTCAATTCCAAATGTTCCTGAAGGGATGGTCAATCAGATCGAAGTTTCTCCACACGATCCAGCAACTGTTTATGTAGCTTACAATCGTTATAAATTCAACGATTTCACGCCTCACATTTTCAAATCGACTGACTATGGTGAAACATGGACACGACTAGTGAATGGTATTGAGGCCGAAGCACATGTTCGAGTGGTTCGTGAAGATCCAAATCAGAAAGATTTGCTTTATGCAGGAACTGAACTAGGTCTTTATGTCTCTTTTGATGGAGGTGTGAAATGGAATAAATTTCAGCGTAACCTGCCGATTGTTCCTATCACAGATTTGATGATCAAAGACAACGACATGATTGTAGCCACCCAAGGACGAGCTTTTTGGGTAATGGATGATCTGAACCCTCTTTACGAATTAGATGAAGCCAAGGATGCTGATTTCTATGTTTACGAACCAGAAGCAGCCATTCGTGATAATGCTTTTAGAACGGGAAATACTTCCATTGGGCAGAATCCATACCCAGGTTTTTCTGTGATGTATTACATCAAAGAGAATATTGATTCGGTCGCTTTGAAGGTTGAATTTATGGATGCCTCAGATAATGTGGTCAGAACATTTGCCACTAATGCCGAAGTGAATCAAGAAAAGATTAAAAAGAAGTCTGGCATGAACCGCATGAACTGGGGTTTGACAATGACTAATCCTGAAGGTGTTGAAGGCGTTTTTATGGGCTTAGGTGCTGGCGGACACAGAGTGGCTCCGGGCAAGTATTCTGTAAAGGTTAGTTACGGAGACAAAATCATCACCAAAGAGCTCGAAGTAAAAGCTGATCCTCGTTGGGAAGCCACACCTGCTCAGTATGCAGAACAGCAGCGCCTACTAAGTGCGTTGCGTTCACAAATTGATGGTCTACAAAAAATGGCTACTGATATTCGTTCTATAAGATCTCAGGTGGCAGATTTGAAAAGCAGAATCGATGAGGAGCAATATGCCGAAGTACATGAAATGGCCAATGCGGTTATTGAATTAATAGATGGACTGGAAGAAGAGCTTATTCAGCCTAATCAAAAGACTTTTCAAGATGTCATTAATTTTGAGAATAAGATTGAGGCCCAATTGCTTCATATTTATGGAACAATAGATGGTATTGAGCCACCTGTTACTGATGGTCAGAAGAAGAGGGTGAGCGATGTGATGGTGGATGCTGAACGTGCTATGGGTGAGTCTGCTGAGGTTGAGCGTAAATTGCAGGAGTTAATGGAAATGATTAGGGTTCAGAAAGTGCCATTCATAGCCGCTAAAAACAAGGAATAAATTGGAACGGAACATCATTGAAGAATTAGGCAGCCTAGCCTTGGCCACTCGTTTGAAAAATTTAAGCGAGCGATTAGCTCGCGATGTAGCTCAGGTTTATAAAGAATCAGCATTCGATTTTGAACCACGCTGGTTTACGCTCTTTTATGCTTTGAAGGGAGGAGATGAATTGGCACTAATGGAACTTTCAACTATGCTTAATCAAACGCATCCGGCTGTGAATCAAGTGGCTAATGTGCTGGTAAAGAAAGGGTTAGTCACTGAGCGAAAAGACAAGCAAGACCAAAGAAAACGTCTCCTTAAACTATCACCAAAAGGCTTGAAACTAGCTCAGCAACTGGAACCGCTTTGGGCAAAAATCAAGGTGGCTAATGATGAATTGTTGGCTGAGTCGGCCAATATTCTAGATGACCTCTCTAAGGTGGAAGCAGCTTTGGATGCGAAGTCCATGACCGACAGAATTTGAAACCATTAACCCTTTAAAATCACTAATAAGTCTATAGTTTGCATTTTTTAACATCTATTGTGACTACCGATGAAACTGATTAGGCCATTGGTGGTATTATAATTGAGTTGGTTCGTATAATTGAATCTGAGGTTTTCCACAAAATATTTACCTTGGATTCTTGCCACGGGCAAACGTTTGAAAAATAATAGCGTTGATATGAAGATGATGAGAAAGTTAATGACTTGCACCCTGATGCTTTTTGCTGTAAATGCATTATGGGCGAATAAGATAGATTCAACACAATATTTACAACCTACAGAATCGCACATGAAAGAGGCGAGGATCATTGTTCAGATTCTCGATTTCTTCCATTACCGCGATGTAGATTTGAATGACTCACTTTCCTCTGTCATTTTTGATAACTTTTTGCAGTCCCTAGACGGCAACAAAAACTACTTTCTGGCCAGTGATATCAAATCTTTTGAGAAGTATCGATTTACACTCGATGAAGATTTAAAGCGCGGTAATCTCGTTCCTGCCTTCTATATTTTCAACATCTATAAAAACAGACTTGAAACTAGGTTAGATTATGCTTTGGCTAACGTGAGTTACAAGTTTGACTTCACCAAGGATGAGAACCTTCACTTTGACAGAAAGGACATGCCATATGCGAAGTCAGAGGCAGAGTTAGACGAATTATGGAGGAAGACCATTAAGAACCAAGCCTTGAATTTAAAATTGGCTGATTCCGATGATGATAAAATTACTGAAGTATTAACTACTCGATATGAGAGGTTTAAAAGCAATGTAGAAAAATACAATAGCAATGATGTATTTGAGATGTTTATGAACTCTGTCACAGAGGCCTTTGATCCGCATACCAACTATTTTACTCCTCTCAATGCAGAAGATTTTGAAATGCAGAGTAAGAAGTCTTTGGAAGGAATTGGCGCAACACTTCAGCAGGAAAGCGATTACACTAAAATTACGGAGTTAAGACCTGGTGGCCCTGCCTTTAAAAGTGGAGAGGTAAATAAAGACGATAGAGTAGTTGGGGTAGGACAAGGAATTGATGGGGAAATGGTGAACACCATAGGATGGAGATCTGATGAAGTGGCTGGCCAAATCAGAGGCCCAAAAGGTACTTTAGTAAGACTAGAATTACTGCCTGCTGGTGCTAGTGCGGGTGCAGTGACTAAAACAGTAAACCTTGTTAGAGATAAGATTAACCTTGATGATGCTAAAGCTAAAAGTGAAGTTGTACAGATGACTGAGAATGGTGAAGAGTATAAACTAGGCATCATAACAGTTCCGGACTTCTATTTGAATGCTGATGAGATGGAAGAGAAGCCAGAAACTTATACCAGCACGACTAACGATGTAAAGCGGCTGATCAAAGAACTTCAAGCGCAGGGAGTAGATGGTGTAATGCTTGACCTAAGAAATAATGGTGGAGGTGCGCTCTACGAAGCCATTAACCTTTCAGGCCTTTTTATTAATGATGGGCCAGTTGTGCAGGTTAAGTATCCTAAGAACAGAACAGATGTAATGGATGATGAAGATCCTGAAATGTTCTATGACGGTCCTTTGAATGTAATGATCAACAGATTTTCTGCTTCGGCATCTGAGATTTTTGCTGGGGCCATTCAGGATTATAAAAGAGGTGTCATTGTAGGAGAACAAAGTTATGGTAAAGGAACAGTTCAAAATGTGAGAGGCTTAAATGACTTCTTGCGTGAGCCAGAAACTGAAGAATTGGGATTGATCAAATTCACAATTGCCAAGTTTTACAGAGTAACAGGAAGTAGTACTCAACACAGAGGAGTGACACCAGACATTGAATTCCCTTCTGTGTATAGTGCCGAAGAATTTGGAGAGAGCTCCCAACCCAGTGCTTTACCATGGGATAAAATTCAAGCAGCTAACTTCAAGCCTCTAAATTATGTAAATGATGCCATGTTGGCTTCACTGAAAAAGCAACACAACTTGAGAATGAAGGAAGATCAAATGCTAGTTGACCTTCAGTTTGACATTGAGGAGTTGAAGAAAAGCAGAAATAGAACGGAAGTATCTCTGAATTTAGATGCCCGTAAAAAGGAGCAAAAAGAGTTAGAGGAAAGAAGAGCGGCAAGAGTTAAGATTGGCGCATCATTGACCGAGTTAGAAGCCAATAAAGTAAAAGACAGATCTCTTGATGATATCAAAGATCCTTACTTAAAAGAAAGCATTCGACTTTTGGCAGACCAGATTCAGGCTGCTAAGAAGAAAGAGAAAGGGTAAATGTAAAGGCGGTGATTTCACCGCCTTTTTTATATTGAGGGCTTCAATCCTTTTCTTCAATTAGGTCCTGAAACAAGTTCAGGATGACGTTCTAATTTAGATTTCTGTCTGAATGAAATTAAAGATCCATTTTTAGATCAATTCCTATCGACTCTGATAAATCTCTCAATTGAGGATTGAATTCTTTGACTAGATTCCACTTCCATTTTCTTTATGCCAATTCTTGAGTTGTTTTTCTCTAGCAATAGCTTCTTGTATTGTTGAGAATGATTCATAATAAACTAGGTCGTTACAATTATACTTTATGGTAAATTGAGAACCTTCGCCTCGTTTGTGTTCTAATACTCGAGCGATAAGATCTGAGGTTACACCTATGTAGAGGACATTTCTACCTTTGTTAGTCATAAGGTAAATACTACCACCTTTTGCCATAATTCATGAATTCAATCTAACGATAGTATATGATAATGTCGCATCGGATTCGTCATCCTGAACTTGTTTCAGGATCTGATTACTGCTAGATTTAGTGACTATTTAAAAATTAGACTCACTCAATACTTCTTACCTCAGCCTTGCCATATCTGCTTCGGCAGCAACGTAGCCAAAGGCAGCCCAGCTCGTGCCGCTTAGCACGCGATTGAGTATTTCTTTAGCCTTTTCTATATCGCCATTATACAAGTACCAGTTAGCCACTCCATAACCTTGGGTCGCTAAACTTAAAGCTGCATCATCATTATCAGTTTTGAATAGCTCTTCCATGGCCATTTTCCCTTGATACATTTGAATCCGCTTCATGTAGCTGTCATTTTCAATGATTTCCATATCGGGTAGAATTAATTCAGCTACTTCTAGCGCTTCATCATTTTTATCCTGTCTTCTCAAAGTCATGTATAACCAATCTACAGTGGCTACCACTAAATCTGGATTATCGCAATAGTTCTGAAGCAACTCACTATAAATCTGCTCGGCTTTTTCAAACTCACCTTTTAAGTAATGGGCTAAGCCATAATGATAGAGTATATTGAATTGGGTGTTCGATAGAGGAATATTGAGCTTATTAGGCGCACCATCTGGCTCAATATCCATCGTTCCTTTTGGCATTAGCTCATATGCTTTTTCAAAATCGGAAATGGCTTTGTCGAACTGTCTAAGGCTAATGTATCGGTGCCCTCGATGTCTGTAGAGTTTGTGTGAACTCGGGAATTTTTCCAAGCCTTCTGAAAACACATCTATGGCCTTGAGATAGTCCGATAGGTAAGCGTACCTTCTACCCAACCATATGGTGTTCATTTCCGAAGGGTCTGCTTCGAAGTTCGCTTTCGCTTCATTGAGCTTAGCCATTAAAGGTTCTAATTGACTAGCAGAGCGCTCAGGAATTTTAAGAGAGTCGCCTAAAAGAGAGAGCCCTTGAAATTCCTTCAATTCATATTCTTGTTCTTTTTGCTCACAAGCGATGAGACAAAAAAGGGCTGTGATAAGCAGCCCTTTCAAGTATAATTTGATCATTTATTTTGTGGTTAGTTTGAATGACATTCCGTTCTTTTTCTCATCCACCATTCTTCTCACATCTTCCAACAGTTTTTTGGCATCATAAACAATACCGTCTTTGATGGTATATTTTACGCCTCCCACTCTTTCTACTTCATTGTTATCATTCAAGCGAATGAAGCCTGTGCCATAAAGCATTTTTAAGTTTTCAAGTGGGTTTTCCTCAAGAATGATGATATCAGCATACTTACCAATTTCTATAGATCCTAACATTTTATCTGCCCCAAGTGCTTCAGCACCATTGAGTGTTGCAGACATAATAACTTCTAGTGGGTGGAATCCAGCTTCGCGAAGCAATTCTAATTCTCTAATGAAGCCGAAACCATAAAGCTGGTAAATAAAGCCTGAATCTGAACCAGCGGTAACTCTTCCACCGCGATTTTTGTATTCGTTGATGAAGGTCATCCAAAGCTGATAGTTTTCTTTCCAAGCTACTTCCTGCTCAGTTCCCCAAGAGAACCAGTAAGAGCCATGCGATTGCTTACTTGGACGGTAGAAGTCCCAAAGCGAAGGAAGTGTGTAAGACTGATGCCATTCAGCTGTATAAGCCCTCATTAGGTCTCTACTAGCTTCATAGATGTTGAAAGTTGGATCCAAGGTGAAGTCCAATTCAAGCAATTCGTTCATTACCTCATTCCATTTATCTGAGTAAGGTGGTGCTGCTTGTTTCCAAAGTCTACCAGCTTCTCCAAAACGGTCTTGTTCATTGCGATAATTATAATCGAGGCTGTAATTCTGAATCTTTCTGTCCGTAAACATAGCCTCAGGTAAACCATACCAGTGTTCCATTGAGGTCAATCCAGCTCTAGCCGAATTCAACACATTCCATCTTACCACATCCATTTGGGCATGATGCATAGCTGAACGCAAACCAAGTTTCTTATTTTCTTCTAGGGCAGCCTGCATAATGTCTGGTGCAGCACCGAAGAATTTGATGCCATCTGCACCATTGGCCGCATTCTGACGTACCCAAGCTCTTGCTTGTTCAGGGGTGGAAATAGGCTCTTTTGCTCCTTGTCCAAAACCAGTATAAGCAAAGATTCTAGGAGCAGTGATTGTGTTTTCGTTACTCTTCTTTTTATGCTCTAAAACCCAGTCTAATCCATTTCCAGCCGAAGGGTCTCGGATGGTGGTGATGCCATGCCCCATCCAAAGTTTGAAAACGTACTCTGAAGGAGTGCCTTGTCCTGTGCCACCGATATGGCCGTGCATATCGATAAGGCCAGGAAGCACATACATGCCTTCTGCCTCAATCACCTTATCGCCTGGATTGGCTTTTGGTCGGCCTCTTTCGTTGATGGGTAAGCCGGGATAGCCCACGTTGTAAATGCCCTTGACGATGTTTCTTTCAACCACAATATCGACTGGGCCAGTTGGTGGAGCACCATTACCGTTAATGAGGGTTGCACCACGAATGATCAATTGGTTGAAAGGTCCTTCTCCTTCTGCTCTCGTAGGAGCTTTCTCTATCTGCGAGTAGGAAAGGTTAATGCTGAATAAGGCGAGTGTTAGAATGCACAGCCCATAGGTTAGTTTTCTCATAAAATTAAAGGTTGACGAATTCAATTTATTGATTTCATCAACCTTTAACAATATAGATTACATAAGTGAAGTTTAGCTTGTGCCAGTTTTTCTTATTCTGGTCAGGTTTAGATCTAGAGATTGACCTCCTTGTGACCACTTTCCTTCGAATTTACCATCTTTAAAAGTGCCTTTGTAAGTGCCTTGAATTTGGTTCATGGTCATTTCAAGCGTGTTTCCACTGAATTTCACTTCATCCATTTTAAGCCCAAAAGCTTTTTCATCAGGGCTATCCATAGTTGCGGTGAGTACATCGTCTTTATTCATAATGTGGAATACTAGTTTCAATGATCTGTTGGGTATGGTCAGTGTTCCTTCCCAATTACCGGTGATATCATTTGGCCCGATGTCTTGAGGAAAGCTCAGCAAGAGTCCGAAGAGGAGAGTGGCTAAAATCTTCATAATTCTAAATTTACGCTCGAATTTACGAATAATGTATCAATTCTACACTTTACTCAACTCCAAAGGATTATGAAACCAGTGAACGCAATTATTTGATTATCACTGAATTTCGCTTCTCAATACTTCTAGAGGTGGCTTGCTCACAATGCCTCGACTATTCATTAAACCAATGAAAATGGTAAGCCCAGTGATTGAAAAGTATACGAAAACGATCGGCAGCAGGTCAGGAATAAAAGTTGATTCAAAGGTGTAATATGCTAATCCCCAACTGGCCGCTAAGGAAAGCAGTATCCCCGATAAGGATGCCAAGCTGCCTAAAAAGAAATATTCTAAGCTGTTAATACTGAATATTTGCTTTTTACTGGCTCCCATGGTTCGAAGCAAAACGCTTTCTCTAACCCGTTGAAACTTGGAAAGTATTACCGAGCTGATAAGCACAAGTAAGCCAGTGAGTATGCTGAATAGTGCCATGAAACGGATTACAAATGATATTTTGCTTAGAATATCATCGAGAGTGTTAAGGATGAGTCCAACATCAATCACTGAAACATTAGGGTATTTCTGCACCACTTCTCGCTGAAAAAGCGCTCCTTCTTCCGCATCTTTTACTCTAGTAATTAACACATGAAATTGAGGCGCAGGCTCCAAAACGCCAGTTGGGAAAAGGGCAAGGAAATTGGTCTGCACTCTTTCCCAATCAATTTCTCTGGTGCTTCCCAAGATGGTTTCAATTGGAACACCTTGCACATTCCAAACAATGGTGTCTCCTAACCTGATTCGATTTCTTTGGGCATAACCATCTTCAATACTCACCATTATATTATTGTCAAATAGATTTTTGGCTGAATCTGACATTTCAGGCTGGCTGGACAATGCACCTCTAGCCAATTCTTCCGACTCAATAAGACTGTCGCGATAGGTGACCCGCCATTCTCTTCGGTATGGAGAGCCCCTTCGATCAATAGTGCTATCACTTAAAACTTGTGGAAGCGTAACTCCATTGATGGATTCAATTCTCATTGTAACCACAGGTACTTGTTGAAGAATTGGTAAGTTTTTGGATCGAGCTAAACTGGCTATTTCTTCCACCTGATGGCTCTGAATATCGAAAACCATCAAGTTAGGGCGGTCATTATCGGTTGTTATTTCTACCTGATTGATCAATAAGGTCTGAATGAAATACAAGGTGGTAATTAGCGCAGTGCCAAGGCCAATGGAGGCAATGAGTACCAAGGTTTGATTGTTAGGCCTGTAAAGGTTAGCCAAGCTCTGCCTCCAAATGTAACTCCATTGAGAAGGGAAAAACCTTTTCACCATCCACATGCTAGATCGAGCTACTAGTGCCAAGAAGCCGAAAGAAAGTGCGATGAATAATGTGAAGATTAGACTATCTCCTAAATCTCCAATTTGTATGAAGGCAAAGCCAATGATGAAAATGAGAATACTCAGATAGACTAGCCATTTTAACTTGTCTTTGTTCGTTTTGCTATCATCTTCAACACCTCGGAGTGTAATGAGCGGAGATGCTTTTCTGATACTTACCAATGGGGCAAGTGCAAAAAGTACAGAGACAAATAGACCCGTTAAAACCCCACCTAGAATAGAAGGCCATGAAAGTGAAACATTTACCTCAACTGGCAAAAAGCCTGCAAACACTTTTGGTAGTACAGTTTGAATGAAAGTTCCGGCCAATGCTCCTAAGAATGACCCCACAAAACCTGCTGCTCCAATTTGAATGAGATAAATCAGGAATGTGTCTTTGCCCGAAGCGCCAAGGCACCTGAGAATAGCAACTGACTTAATTTTGTCTTTGATGTAAATATGAACAGCACTGGCCACACCTACACAACCGAGTAAAAGAGCTACAAAAGCAACTAAGTTTAAAAAGTCGGCAAGGTCTTCGAAAGTTTCGCCAGTTTCTTCTTTTCGCTCGTTAACAGTTTCGCTACTAATGTCCTGAAGCCTGAGTGAATCGCTATCGATTCTAATTTGGGCGTCAATGTCAAAGTCTTTTGGAGGGTCGATAAACTTGTAGAACCTTCGGTAATACACACGACTTCCTTTTTGAATGAGCTCAGTACTTTTGAGGAATTTCAAAGGAATATAAACCGCAGGAGCAACTAAGGTGGCTCCCAAAGATTGTGATGGGGACGATATTAAGGCTCCCTCCACCTTGAAATTAATGAGACCAATTCGGATGGAGTCTCCTACTTGAATATCGTATTGAATCATCACGCTCTGATCTACCAAAGCCTTTCGCTCGCCATCTCTGAAGGTGGACTCAGCACTGGCTGGTTCTGTTTCTATCTTTCCGTAATATGGAAATTCTCCCTCTAAGGCCCTCACGTCTACTAAGCGACTTTCCTGATTTTTGGGAAAGAAAACCATGGAAGCAAAGCTATTTTCGTAAGAAACGTCATAAGCTAGGGTATCCAACAAACCATAATGAAAGGTGGAGTCGTTATTGCCCAATTCAAGGTCTGCACCAAGGAGTTCTTTGGCTTGAGCATTGATGTCTGCTTTTAAGTTATCACTGAATGAATTGATAGCAACCAAGGCAGCGATTCCAACAATAATGGATGAGATAAAGAGGAATAATCTCGATTTACTCCTGCGGCTGTCTCGCCAGGCCATTTTAAAAATCCAGCGCCAGTCTGTTCTTTGATTAGATTTCATTAGGCCTCGGCTGTCTCCTTTTTATTATCATGAATAATTTTGCCCCCTTTGAGCTGAATTACTCTGTCGGTTTTTTTGGCTAACTCCAAATCATGAGTGACCAGCACCAATGTGGTACCTAGTTCACGGTTCAGGTCGAAAATTAGGCTTTCGATTTTTACAGAAGTTTCTTCATCCAAGTTCCCGGTAGGCTCATCGGCAAAAAGTATTTTCGGATTGTTCGAGAAGGCCCTAGCAATTGAAATTCTCTGTTGCTCTCCACCAGAAAGCTGAGTAGGATAATGATCGTGTCTTTGAGCCAAGCCCACTCTATCTAATAAGTCGAGGGCTCTATTTTTAATGCCTTTCTCACCTCTCAATTCCATAGGCACCATCACGTTTTCTAAGGCGGTAAGTGTTGGTAACAATTGAAAATTCTGGAATACAAACCCCACATGGAGATTTCTCACTCTTGCTCTTTCATCTTCATTGAGTTTATCAAGCATAGTTCCGTTCAGTGTTACACTACCCGATGAGGCCCTGTCTAATCCTGCACAAAGCCCGAGCAATGTGGTCTTTCCACTTCCTGAGGAGCCAACAATGCTTAGCTTATCTCCAGATTCAATGGCAAAACTAATGTCGGAGAGAACCGTTAAAGCTTTGGATCCGCTTTGATAGGTTTTGGTGAGTTTTTCAACCGCCAGAATATTAGACATATAAGTGATTTTGATTTCTATTCAAGAGACGAAAGAACCATATTTAAGTTTAAAGGTTCATACTAATAAAGATATTCGGTTTTAAAATGTTTCGAACGCTACTAATTTTCACCCTTTCTGTTTATTCACTCAGCTTAAACTTGATGCATCATCAAGATCAGCCCAAAAAGATTGTCTTCTTTGGCGATAGTATTACAGCTGGTTATGGAATTCCCATGGAAAATGCTTTTCCAGCATTGGTCCAAAGCAAAATCAGAGATCTCAACCTTAATTATGAGGTGATAAATGCAGGGCTGAGTGGTGAAACAACCGCAGGAGGCTTGAACAGGATTGATTGGGTGCTAAAGGCTAAGCCGGATATTTTCATTCTGGAATTAGGTGGTAATGACGGTTTGAGAGGCCTGAGTTTAGAAGAGTCTGAAAAGAACCTGAAAGGAATGATCGAAAAGGTGAGAAAGGCTAATCCAAAAGCCGTAATTATATTGGCCGGAATGCAAATTCCTCCAAACCTTGGCCAAGATTATACAAATCAGTTCAAAGGGTTATTTCCAAAAGTGGCTAAAGAAATGGATACTCAACTTATTCCGTTTTTGTTGGATGGGGTTGGTGGAGATCCTCAATTGAACCTTTCAGACGGAATCCACCCTAATCAAAAAGGGCATAAAATTGTAGCTGAAACAGTTTGGGAATATATTCGACCTTTGCTCTAACGAACTAGAAAGGCTTTGTACTTTTCAAGAATGAGCAATGTGATTTCGTATTCAGATTTCCCAATGATCTGACCATCTAAGAAATTACAGAATTCCATAAACTCATCGATTACTCGGTCGTCAATTCTGGTAACACGCTTTACCAAATCTTTATTGAAGTACTTTTCACGCTTTGTTATTCTTTCTTTAGTGAATTGATCAGCCTTTTCAAATGCGTTGATAATGCGCTGCTGACGGATGTTTTTGTCGAAATCGTTCAGGAAACCTGTGATGACAATTCCAGCTTCGCCATTGGTGAGAGGAAGAGTTTGAATCTGATTCCAATCTCTAATTATACTGGGTTTTGGCAGGCCGAGGTCTAGGGTATCGAATTTGGGCCTTTTAAGGTAAAAATCATCGGTGAGTTGAATTACTTGGATGGAATCTAGATCATAAACAGTTGGAAAGACTTTGAAGATTTGTTCTTCAGTGAGATCTAATTGCTCTGTTATCGGAAGGGTGAGGGTTTCATAGCCAATCGAAGAAATTTGCAATGTATCATTTAAGGTGATGTTGAATTTGAATTTACCCTCTCCGGTAGCGCCCATGCCTCTCCCTTTGTTTTTTATCAATACACTGGCATAAGAAACTGGGTTGCCAGTTTGAGCATCGATCACCTTTCCTCTCAGCTGTCTCTCCTGCCCATTACTAATAAAGGGCAAAGCAATTAGAATGGATATGATGATAAGGGACCTCATTTCAATATGAACAATCGAAAATCGGAATTCATCTGTCTAAGAAGAAATGATTAACCGTTTTTAACCGAAGTTTTCTGATTGTGAATCAGCAATTTATAGAAGATAATGGACAGCCAAACCACGCCAATGGTCATGGCTAAAAAGTAGACGTAGGTATTATTGATGGTAAAATTTATGTCAGGTGAAGGGATCTGAATTTTTTGAGCATCGAGTGTTTCGCCTAAACCAATATGTACTCCACCATTCCATAGAATGAGCACAACTGGAATAATCATCAGCAGAGAAAAGAGCAGTTTGATGGCGATTGGCACTTTCATAGACCTGGCTTTTTCATAAGCCGCAGCCTTTTCTAGAATTACTCTATTGAAGCTGAGAGACGGTTCTTCCAATCCTTCATACTGAAGTAGCTGTTTTAATTCTTTATCCGACAACTCAAACTTGCTCATAGCAACGATCTAACTTCTGTATCCAATAACTTTTCTAACTCTACTAAAAGCCTTTTTCTAGCCCTGTGCAATCTAACTTTTACGTTAGATAATTCCCAGTTGGTAATTTCACAAATCTCTATCAATGAATTTTCATTGAGGTAGAATAGAGTGATCACCACCTGATCTTCTTCAACCAGCTCATCGAGTGCCAATTTAATATAGCTGCTTCTTTCATCCTTTTGAAGCTTCCGCCATGAAGAGCCTGACTCAGCATAATGACAAGAATCTTCAATAGTATGGCCTGACAAATCTTGAATATCTAACTGCTTTTTCCTCAGCTTGGTTAGGGCTGTATTGTAAACAATTGTATAAAGCCACGTTGAAAATTTCGATTTTCCTTCGAACTGGTTGATGTTGGTGTAAGCTTTTACAAAAGCATCTTGAGTAACCTCTTCCGCATCTTCTCTGTTCTTCATCAGCTTCATTGCCAAGGTAAAAGCCATGGCTTTGTACTCATCAATAAGAGCGTTGAATGCAACGAGATCGCCTTGTTTTACCTTAGCGATGATCAAATCCATTGCATACGACTCATTGTGCCCTTTCATTTTTTCTGTTTGACTATGGCCAAAGGATTAAGGTTACATCTTATTAGAGATTTTATGAAGTTAAAAGTTCTAGCTAATAATTGTGATTAATTTTCTCAGGTGTGTAACCTAATTTTAAAAGGTAGCATCAAAGCTTCTAGAACTTAAAATTGAATTTATGAACGAAGGAACGGCAATGGCTTTATTTTTCATCTTAATCATAGGTGGAATAGTTGGTCTGATATATTATGTGGTGCATACCAGGCATAAAGAAAAAATTATGTTGATTGAAAAAGGCGCTGACGCTAAACTCTTTCAAACTGAGCCTAGGAAGAAGAACTACTTTTTTGCAGTGATAGTAGGTATCATCTTTATTTGTCTGGCTCTGGGAATACTACTGGGAGCAATTTTCTCATCTATAGCCTACAATTCTGATTGGATAAGTCATGAGGATAACCCATTGCCATATTTCACTTCAATATTTTTAATGATTGGTGTAGGCTTTTTGGCTTCTTTCTATGCGAGTAAGAAATTGAACGGATAAGAAGAAATAAGATTTGGATGTGAAGCCCCTTGCTATTATAGTGAGGGGCTTTTGTTTATCCAGCCCATCCTTCTCGGTCCAAACTTCAGTATTGAATTGTTTCAGTTAGGTCTAGTATGTCCATATCGGTCATTTTTTAATAATCACCTTGATCAAAGTTGTGTTATTCGGAATTTGAATTATTTCTAAAATAGGGCGTATATAGAAAATGTTGCACGATTAATGTCTCTAAAGCCTCCCTGTGATGTAGAAAGTCGGGATGTTTGAAGTTGATAATCAACCTGAATACCCATTTCATTATTACCGATTAGCTTCGATAAACTCAATCGGGCTAAACTCCCTAAATGTAAATTTGTGAAATTTGGTTGGGGAATATCAAAGTCAGATCCATTTCTCACTTCTATCGAAGACATATTGAAGTCTACATTAGTATTTGAAAATACAACGCCTCCAAATAGATTGATTCCTAAACCCCATGTATCTAAACTATATTTTACTAGAAATGGGAGAGATAATGTAGTTATACTATAGTCAACGGTTGTACGTACAAGGATTCTTGTTGGGCTTGTAACTCCACCATTACCTGGTGCAAAACCATTTATTACTGAGTTGTGAGATGCTTGGTGAAACCATAGTTCCATACTGTATGAGAGGCCTTTGATTTGTCTGTTATGGTACAGGTTAAACATTAACCCTCCGGAAATGCTGGATAGTGAGGAGTTGCTTTCTAAGTATTGTGGAGGGCCAGAGTCAGGAAGTATTGTGCCTGAAGTTATAGTTGTGTTTGTTGTCCCGACAGAGAATCCAACCTTCAATTTTAAGTTTGGCATGTTTTCTTTCACAATTATTGAATTGCCGGACTTACAACGATTATAGTTATCAACGATTTTAACTAACTCTGTTTCGTTTAGAAGTAATTTCTTTATATCTGCCACATTTATTTGGTCACAATCTGACATTAATTCGAAAAGAACCCCTTTCCATTTTTTTGAAATAAATTGATTGGCTGCAGAAGCCTCAAGCTTTTCAGTACTTTTTTGACCAAATAAATTGACTATTTCTCCTGCTTGAGTCATTGCTAAAAACCCTTTTTTTGATTTATAGAGGCTCAGGCTCCCTTTGATTAATTCTTCAACAAACTCACCTTTGATTACGGATGTTGTAAATAGAAAGCCATCATTAGTTCCATATTCAGTTATATCACTTGGGCTGAATTGAAATGTTTTACCATTCGATTTAAATCTTACAGTACTATATCTCTGTGCGTTCAGAAGAAATCTTGTTTTACCTTCGAGTCTTTCTCCGTTTGCCTTAATAATATAGCCGTCTTTGAAACCCGTTTGTCCTACTATTTCAAAACTGAACAAGGCTATAATTGACAATGCGATAATTATTCTGCTTACTTTCATTAGGTGTATTTTTCTAGTATAGATTCTCTTTGTTAAAAATGATTGATCACTCAATGTTGACTTACGGTCTGAATCGAATGATTAAAGGTGATATATCAAATAAAATATCATTGTGAATATCACCCCGCCCATCCCTCTCTGTCTAAGCTTCGGTATTGAATAGCTTCAGCTAAGTGCTGAAAATCAATGTTTTCCTTGCCATCTAGATCGGCAATGGTTCTGCTTACTTTGAGAATACGATCATAAGCTCTGGCAGAGAGGCCTAATCTTTCCATGGCTGTTTTTAGTAATTTCTTCCCTGCTTCATTGATCTGGCAAACCTCTTTTACTTTTTGGCTACCCATCATGGCATTGGAGTGAATGTCCATACCTTTGAATCTTGCATATTGTATCTCCCTTGCCGCAATAACTCTTTCTCTAATCGTCTCACTACTTTCAGCCTTTCGGTTTTGAGTCATTTCATCGAAAGACACAGGAGTTACTTCCACATGTAAGTCAATGCGGTCTAGCAATGGGCCGCTCACTTTGTTGAGATAACGCTGTACTTGTCCAGAACCGCAAACACATTCCTTTTCTGGGTGATTATAATATCCACAAGGACATGGGTTCATACTGGCAATGAGCATAAAGTTGGCAGGGAAGTCTACCGAAAGTCTGGCTCTGCTTATGGTTACACTGCGTTCCTCCAGTGGTTGCCTCATCACTTCAAGGACTGTTCTCTTGAATTCTGGAAGTTCATCTAGAAACAACACTCCATTGTGAGCTAGAGAAATTTCACCTGGCTGAGGAACACCACCGCCACCTACTAAGGCCACGTCAGAAACTGTGTGATGTGGACTGCGATAAGGCCTTCGGGTAATCAGTTCGGCATTCGCCCCCATTTTACCTGCAACACTATGAATTTTTGTAGTTTCTAGCGCTTCTTGCAAACTTAATGGAGGTAAAATGGATGGGAGCCTTTTGGCTAACATGGTTTTTCCAGCCCCAGGAGGGCCAATCATGATTACATTATGGCCACCTGCAGCAGCAATTTCTAAGGCACGCTTAATATTTTCCTGACCTTGCACATGGGCAAAATCAGCTTCATAGTCGTTGAGTTGATTGAAGAAATTTTCACGTGTGTCATAAATCACAGGCTCGATGTTCCTTTTCCCTTCAAGAAATTCAATGGCCTCAATAAGGTTGTGAACGCCAATGATCTCCAGATTATTGACAATAGCAGCTTCGTTGGCATTTTCTTGTGGCAGGATGAAGCCTTTAAAGCCTTGCTTTCGAGCCTCGATGGCAATGGGCAGCGCACCTTTGATGGGGCGAAGAATACCATCAAGTGCCAATTCACCCATAATGACATACTTTTCCATGTCATCGGCAATGATTTGTCCAGAGGATTTCAGAACACCTAGAGCAATGGGAAGGTCGTAGGAAGAACCTTCTTTGCGAATATCTGCGGGGGCCATGTTCACCACGATTTTCTTACGAGGCATGCGATATTCAAAGTATTTGAATACCGACTCAATGCGATGCTCACTTTCTTTTACTGCACTGTCGGGTAGGCCAGATAAATGAAATTTCGTTCCGTCAACTATGTTGACTTCAATAGTAATAATCTGTGCATCTACGCCAAAAACGGCACTTCCATATCCTTTAGATAGTTCCAATTGTGTGTTTCTCTATTAATTGAATGATGATGTGAATCACCTTGATGTGAATTTCTTGAATTCTATCGGCATAGCCAAAATGTGGCACACGGATTTCTACATCAGCCAATTCGCCTAGTTCACCTCCATTTTTGCCCGTTAAGGCCACCACTTTCATTTTCTTTTGTTTAGCCATAGCCACTGCCCGAAGAATATTGTTGGAGTTTCCGCTAGTACTGATGCCGAGGAGAACGTCTCCCTCTTTTCCTAAACCTTCAATGTATCTGGAGAAGATTGCATCGTAGCCAAAGTCGTTAGACACGCATGAAATATGGCTAGGGTCTGAAATAGCAATTGCTGGTAAAGCTCTGCGGTCTTCGCGGTACCTGCCTGTTAGTTCTTCAGCAAAGTGCATGGCATCGCAATGTGAGCCACCATTGCCACAGCTAAAGATTTTATTGCCGTCTTTGATGGCTTCCGACATTAAGAGAGCGGTTTCCTCTATGGCCTGAATATTCGCTTCATTTGAAAGAAACTGATCGAGCACTTTTGCTGCTTCCTTTAATTCACTGACGATGAGTTCCTGATTCTCCATTGGGTTAAGGTTAATTAAATTAAGTCAATTGGTGGTTAATAAGCCAAATAATACTTGAATAAATCTAAACTGATTGCATGTTGATCAGCTTGTTATAAATTCCTTTTTGAGTGATTAATTCATTGTGTGTGCCTTGTTCAACAATTCTGCCCTTGTCCATTACAAGTATTCTATCTGCATGCTGAATGGTGCTTAGTCTGTGAGCAATTACAACTGAAGTTCTGTTCTTCATTAGGTTGCTCAGCGCTTCTTGAACAAGCTTTTCAGACTCAGTATCTAAAGCAGAAGTTGCCTCATCTAAAATTAGAATTGGCGGGTTTTTCATGATAGCTCTGGCAATGCTGATCCGTTGTCTTTGCCCACCTGAAAGTTTGCCTCCGCGCTCACCAATATTAGTTTGGTATCCAAATTCTAATTCCATGATAAAATCATGGGCATTGGCGATTTTTGCGGCCTGAATAATATCTTCTTCTTTAGCATTGGGCATCGCAAAGGCTATGTTGCTTGCCACAGTGTCGTTGAATAGAATGGATTCTTGGGTGACAATTCCCATTAAGTTCCTAAGTGAATTGATCTGGATTTGATGAATAGGATTTCCATCAATTAAGATAGCGCCTTCGGTGGGGTCGTAAAATCTAGGAATTAAATCGGCTAATGTAGACTTCCCTGCACCTGAAGAACCAACCAAGGCAATGGTTTGTCCTTTGCTTACACTGAAGTTGATATCTTTTAATACAGGCTCTTTCTCATAAGTAAAGCCTACATTTTCGAATGTTAATTCATTTTCGAAAGAGTTGACTGTGATAGGATTTTCTGCATTTTGAATCTTAGGTTTCTCATCTATGAGTTTGAAAATGCGCTCTGCAGAGGCCACCCCTCTTTGAATATTGCTAATGCTTTGCGATATGCTTTTTGCTGGGTTTAAGATCTGGCTGAAGACAATGATGTATGTGAGCAATTGTTCTGCCTCCAGTTCGCCTTCATTACTCAAGACCATATTGCCTCCAACTACAAGCAGAGTGGCCACCACCAAAATTCCTAAGAATTGAGAAATTGGTGATGCTAACTCATTCTTTCTAGCCATCGACATATTGATCTTCTTGTAATGAGAAGTCTCTTTATTAAAGGCCTCATTAACATATGCCTTAGCATTAAAAGCTTTGATCACTCGCATGCCACCAAACACTTCGTCCATTAGGTTTACAATTCGACCTAAAGATTCTTGACTGAGAATGGCTTTCTTTTTCAATCGCTTTACTATTTCGGAAATCAATGTTCCCATAATTGGGAAAAAAATGAGAGTGAATAGTGTAAGTTTAAATGAGGTGATAAATAAGAAGGTGAGGTAAACTATAATAGTTGCTGGCTCCCTAAAGAATACTTTGATGGAGCTCACTAAAGTTACTTCAATCTCCTGCACATCATTCGTCATGCGAGACATTATGTCTCCTTTTCTCTCACCAGCAAAAAAGCCTAAGTGTAAACCAGAAGTATTAAGGAAAACCTTGTTCCGAATTTTTTGAATTACCTCGGCTCGCATATAGCCCATAATTACATTGGAGAGGTAAGTAAATAGGTTGGAAAGAAAAGCGGATAGACCGATGACTATGCTCACATAAATTAGCACACTGTCTTTTCCGAAGGTATCGCGCACATCCATCAGCTTGTGATAGAAAAGACTTTTAAAGTAGGTAAGACTCAATTGGAAGTCACCAACTGAAGCCAGTTTTACAATTTCCTCTTGTGTTTTCGTCTCGAAAATTACGGTGAACAAAGGTTCTAATAAAGCAAGGTTAGCGAGACTGAAGATTATGGCCAGAAGTGCCAGTACCACATATTGTGGGAAATATCTGTGGTAAGGTTTGGCAAAGGAAATAATGCGACCGTATGTACTCATGCGCTGATTTGAGGCAAGTTAGGTAATAAAAAACTATGATTAGAATTCGTGCTCGCGCTGTGGCAAGTTCCAGCGAAGCGATAGCATAGAGATAAATGTGTTAGAAGAACGCGCATCAATTTCACTGTCTTTCTTTCTGATAATGTTTTTCCAATCCAAAAACACATTGTGAAACAGCATATAGCTTCCGGTTAGTTCCAGATAGGTATTAGTGGTGGCTACTCCTTGACCAATATTGAAATCTCCACTGGTTACTCTGCTATCTGTATCACTTAAAACATTGCCCCCGTAATTAATACCATTCAGGTCTTCACCATACTGCGTTCTGATTAGTTTGCCCGTTACAAAGAGCTTGGGAATTGGTTGATACCTTCCTACTAAAGCAATTTCTTTCAAGTTAGCTCCCATGGGGTGAGCCAATGGATTTCTGTAGTTAGAATAACTCA